>DTUH01000052.1 GCA_012964265.1 Candidatus Lambdaproteobacteria bacterium | reverse complement strand
AAACCGTGTCATTTCGAGCAAAGCGAGAAATCTAGTCTGGCGACCACTCTGACCATTAAGATTTCTCCCTGCAGTCGCAATGACTACAGGGATTTTAGACTTTTTACAGTACAATCAAAAATACTAAGAAAATAATGAAAATCAAAATTTCTCAAAAATACGGAGGATTGTTTTTAGCAGTTTTATTCCTCACTCTGGTAAGTCCTGCTGATGCAGCCACACCGGCCAAGAAAAATAAACTGAACAAACTTACTTCTCAATTGACTGAAGAAAAGTATGCTGCCCCTGCGACCATTTTTGGCGGAGTCGGCAGGAAAATTCCGACTTGGCAAGCTGGAATAGATCTGATAATACTAAGCAGCCCGCATTATGGCGCATTCCGAAATCGTCTTGAACTGAGCAACCGTGTTTATTGGGGCGAGTGGTGGTACAGTGACAGTTGGGGTTTCAAAGGACTGTTTTCAGAACAGACATTTAAGATGTTTGGTACAAGTGGGAACCGTCCGCAGTCCAAAACAAGTCATCTCGGATTATTGGCAAAAACGCAACATTCTCTTGCTGATTCCTGGAAAATCAGCGCCGGAATGGGACTGGCAAAAACAGAGTTTGTCATGGGAAATCAGAGTAAACTGGGAAATTCTTTAGTAAGTGAATTCCGGATGGGAATGGAAATTTTAGCGGACTTGTGGACAGAAGCCGGAATATTGACCATCGACAGTGCCAGCGGAAGTGGATCCACAGATCAACGCCTAGGTTCTACAGCGTATTTGATAGGTTTGAGTTACGGCTTCTAATCAGTTGTCAGCAAATTAATATTTAATTTAGAAAATCATGCAGTTACCAAATGTAGAGGAAATGTCAGCGGCAGAAAAAAAGTGGTTTGCCCACTCAATTGCCGGAATGGTTGTCGCTGATGGACGTACTGATCAGTCAGAAATGAATTTTCTAAAGGAGGCCATAAATTTTTTGGATGACAAAGAAGAAGTAAGCAAAATCATGAACGTGATCAAGGAAGGCAAAACTCCTGAGATGAGTTCTTTGGAAATAGATCCAAAACAGGCTTTCCTGATGCTTAAATATCTGGCGCAGTTGATGGTTGCGGATGCTAATCTGGCAACAAAAGAAATCAGTTTTTTCCTCTTGTCCGGAAGGCTGTTGGGGTTTAATAATGAAATTCTGACAAAATTCTGGAAAAGCGCCCGTGCTCTGCTGGAGAAGGATTTGCCACAAGGAATAATAGAGACTCCAAATCTTAAAGCTAAAGTGTGCTTGACAAAAGTTGACGAAACAGGTTTCTCGTTCCGAATGAACAAAGCCCTGATGCCAAATGTGAAAATAAGACTCAAGGTCTGTAAGCCTTTTCAGGCCGATCATCCCCTCGAGGGAGACGATGCTTACTGGGATGTTGTTACCTGCAAAATGTCAAAGCAGTATCCGGTTAAATTTGATGAGGGCCGCTACATGGTAAGAGCGACGTTTGAGCAAAAGCTGGCTGATTTTCACGGGATCTTACAGATCATTCATCCTGAAAATTACGCTGTTGTTTCAGACGGTGGATTTTTTAAAACAAATAAAAACTCTCTACTGGGAAGTTATGTGGGTTGCTATGTCTGTGACAATCCAAGAATCAAATTCTTTGTTCTACACTCCAAAAGCATGATTACCGAGCCAAATATTTTCGGTGTTTCTTCTTTTATCAGGTCCGTAGGCAAATTAGATTTTTGTGATTTCAATCTCATCCAGGTTGCATCTTGTTCAAAATGCGGTTTCTCAAGTAACGACAAAGAGCATTTTAATCGTCTAAAATCAGACAAATCTGTTTTTTCAGTAGAGGAGTTTTCAACAGGATGGGAAGAGAAAGTTTCGCCTTTTCTCAAAAAAGCACAGGCAGCAGCGGACAAATTTTATGGCGATGATCGAGACATGGAACTCGGAATCCTGTCCTATGACCTGGCAATTGCAACCTTTGAACAACTGGCAAGATTCATTTCAGACGATCAAAAAAAAGGGGAGGTACTTCGAAAGCAGACTTCAATGCTGATGATTCAAGCAGAACTACTGATGGAAAGCAAGGTCAGGGACGCGGCAGAGGCAAACCTGAACAAGGTTGTCGATCTTTGGGTACCAATTTTTGAAAGACTAAAAGGTTCTTTGATGATTCACGTTTGTTTATTATTATTTCAGATTAAAATCTACTTCAATGATTTGCAGTCTGCTGCGCAGTATATGAAATTTATGGATAACTTTGATACTGAAGGCAAACTCGAAGAAGGAACTGAAGAGTATAAGGAACTTAAATTAAGCTCTGCAAAACTCAAAGCAACATTCGATGACCGGGGACTTCTTAGTAAGAAAACGCTAAAACATTTTCATTTAGATGATATGTGACGAAAATGGCTGAACCAGCTCAAGACGAACAGGCCCAGACAGACGGCCCGGAAAACAAAAAACAAATTTTATTGCTTCTCCGTAAAGATTTGCGTACTAGAAGCATGAAAACTCTGGTGAATCGTCTGGTGGAAATAAATGTCATAGTCGCGATTGAAGATACAGATTATCCCGAAGAAAAGCAGAAAAAATATCACTGGATTTTGAGTTTTCCCGGAGATATTCCAAAAGGAAATACTCCGGATACGAATAGTACTAAATTGATTTTCCGTGTTCCGGGTGTACCTGAATTACAGGTGGATGAACTTCCTTCCGGTGATTCTGAGCAACTGCAGAAATTTGTCGAACGCTACAAAGTGGTTCAGCACGCTTGTGAGGAGCGTGAGAAAAACTCAAAGTTTGTAAGGTTAGCAGTGACAGATGCTGTATTGCGCAGCAAACATCAATTGATTCAAAAATACAAGGATCTGATAATTATCTTGGAGGAAAAAATTTTGCAGGTTGAGAAAACGTATTATCAGGGAATTGGCTACATTCTCAGCACGGCAATTGAGAAAATAACTGGAGTCGCTGTTTTAGACCGCCTGATGAAGGGGCTGATCTATGTGATGATAATTGATAATCTGGACAAGCGCACTCAAGACGGCCTGGTAAAGCTTGATTTCAGCCGCAAAGTACTTTCTTTTATGTCCACAGAAAAGCTTTCGAAAGAGATTGATGCATTTCGTAAAGAACATGCTGATGATGAATTTGCGAAGGCAAATATTGTTGATTTTGTTTTCAATGCAGAGGATTTTAAAAAAGTTGATATTGTCTTTTTTAATTCATGGAATTTCACAAAAGACTCTTTTCCTGTCAGAGTTGCCTTACGAAAAAAAACTATTATCAGTAAACAGGAGGAACGCAAAGAATCGCAGAAAGACTTAACAGTCAGTAAGATTGAGAAAGAAGCAAAAGCGTTAAATAAACATAAAGCAAAGTTGAAAATGGTAATGCTGGAAATTACCAAAATTGAAAAATTTCATATTGAAGATGAAAGTGCGTATGATGCTCTTAAAAAGTCAAGAAACAGGATATTGAAGGATCTTAAGCGTCGTATGTTGAGGCTCAAAGAATTGAAACGACCGGTAAAAGCAGGTAGTGAGGAAAAGATAATCACTTTTGATTTATTTGAGATATTTAAGAGTAAACAATCTTTCCTCGAACGCATGGCGGATAAAGCGAACTCTTTAGGGTTAGGAGGGCTTTTAGGTATGCACGCCGATGGTGAACACAACAGTTCTGAAAATTTATTAGAAATGGGTCATTTTTCATTAAAATGGATCAAAGCTTCTTCCCAATTACAGAAATTAACTAACCATATTACTCAGTTAGCAGAACAACTTGATCAGTTTGTCGCAAAAAACAAGCTGACTGCTAAAGGTCCAAGTTCCAAATCTGGATCAAAGGTAAATTATCAGCCGCTCATCGACGAACATATATTGGATTGTCTGGAACTCGCGGCTCTAAGTTGTGAAATTTCCAATTTGAGTGA
>DTUH01000051.1 GCA_012964265.1 Candidatus Lambdaproteobacteria bacterium | reverse complement strand
GTTGATAGTTGCGCTAATTGCCTTTCCCGAAATCAATTCACTCATGTTTTTTCTGTTTCCCTTAAGTTAAAAGGGGGATTACAAATTTTTCACTATTCCTGTATGATGAAGATCAAAGCAATTTGAAAAAATCTGATGGAAATTTACAAAATAATTGATGCGCTTCACTTGAAATTAGGTTGTAATATTCAAGAATTTGAAGGAGGCGCAGGTTTGCCGACAAGCTATTCTGACAGATTAGCTGAAGAAATCAATCTACTCATGCACGGTTGCGGATTATTTGATCTTAAAGCATGTTGGCTGATCGCCTTGAAGGGCACAGATGCAGGCACTTTTTTGCAGGGCATGGTGACAAGCGATGTTCTGCAACTGGAAATTGGTCAAATTCAATCAAGCTTGATTTGCGGGAACAAGGGAAAAATTCTACATCATCTGGAAATTTTTAGAAGCCGTGATAAAGAGTGGATTGTTATTTGTGATCCTGGAGAAGGGCGTGCAGTTGGAACGATACTTGATAATTTTCACGTTCGTGAAGACTTGGATATGCGTTTACTTAATTCCGGAGAAATGCTGCGGATAGACTTGATTGGTCCGGATACGGAAAAAAATCTTGAAAAACTGGGGTATGATCCGGCAAAAACTGAATGGAAGTTTGACGAGTCATCGGTTCTGACTGTTAAATTAAATTTGGGAAAAATACCTCGTTTTATTAACTTGATTAACATAAATGTATTGCAGGAATTTACCGCACAAATACTGAAATTCGAAAACTCTGACTTGACCGGACTGGAAGCCTTTGACCAAATACGTATCTCAGAGGGAATTCCACGCTTTGGAGTGGATTACGATTCAGGAAACTTTCCTCAGGAAGCCGGACTTAGCGACCACATTTCCTTTGAAAAAGGCTGTTATATTGGACAGGAACCTCATGCCAGAATGTATCATCGAGGACATCCGAACTGGTTTTCAGTATGGTTGAAGCTTCCGGAAAAGTCTGATGCAATATCCGGAAATTTGCTTTATCACAATCAAAAAGAAATCGGAAAAATCACCAGTTTGGGAAGTTTTTCACAAAATGGTTTTTTACGGGGAATTGCCATGATCCGCCATGAATCGGCGGTAGAAAAATCTTTGCTTGCTTTAGAAGTTGACTTGCAGCCAATTATTGAACAGGAAGCTCTACCTTACACAATAATATAAAAAACTCATTATGCCGCGATTTGCTTCCCTTCCTATCCTTCCGCTACCAATGGGCTGTTTTACCGGAATTATGCTGGTTTTCGCTCTCGTTGTTTTATTCTATTTTCAGTTTTAATTATTTATTGGCTGAACCGGAAAACTCTATCGTAATAAAAGTAACGGTTGAGTGAAAGGTTGCTGGAAAGTCCGTAATAATAATCATCTTCAGAAGTCCTGTAGGCTTTGCGCCTGATGCTCCATTTTTGTCCGGAACCGTTCATCTTGAGCTGATATACTCCGAAGTCAAGGTTCGCCCGCTGGTCCGAGTTATTGAGGTAAAGAATATCAGGGGCAAATTCACCGCGATTAGATTTGGAAATGACCTTGATCAGATCCCCGGCAAACTTGAGTTCATAACTCACCAAACGAGGAGGATGCCATGTTACAAAAGCTTCTCTGTCAGTGAGTAAAGCATGGCGGTGATCCAATACATTTTGCGGGGTTTTGAGGAAACTACTATTGATGTCTCCACTGACTTGTAAAGGAGAGAGTACCCTGAAATTGATAAACTTATTGAATTCACTCCGGACATAACCCAGAGACGATTTTCGTTTTATTTTCAGTCCAATACTGTTGATTGTATATTCTGCAAGTTGCTTGGGATTGGTGCGATAGACTATGTTTTCAAGAAAGAAAATTCCTGTTTCACTTGAAATGTTTCCACTTAATATTTTACCGTTTGGTGTGTTGATCCGTACTTGAAGAACCATTTCTTCTGCCAACCGCAGATTTGAAGAAAAGCGGTTAAATTCCAATTCGACCTTGCCTGTTATCAATAAATGCCACCACAGACGCATTTCTTTGCGTGCTTCACCGAATTCCGGATTTTGAATTAATGCGGTCTCCAATCTACGGAAGGCTTTGTGGTACTCCTTCTTTTTTAAATAATGCTGATAAGTTTCAAAGTTTTCCTGTGCAACAAGAACGTTCATCCTTGTAAGTGCTGCCAAAATTTCAGGATCGTCCGGATTTTCAACTACTGCAATGCGGTACTCAATTGCTGCTTCAGCCCAACGTTCCTGCTGTTCTAATTCCAGTCCTTGATCATAATGAAAGGAACAAGCAGCAATGAACCATGGAATCAAAATCAGGAAAAATATTTTGATTCGTGAAATACGGCGATAGATCATAATTTAACGTTCATAGGATAATTCGGAGCTTCTTCAGTAATGAAAATATCATGGGCATGGCTTTCCTGTAATCCGGCCGCAGTAATTTTAACAAAACGTGGTTCCGTACGTAATTCTTTGATAGTTGCAGAACCGGTATATCCCATGCCTGCACGCAGTCCTCCAACAAACTGATAGATTGATTCGGAGAGAGGTCCTTTGTATGGTACACGTCCCTCAATACCTTCGGGAACGAATTTTACGTCTTCCTCAATGTGTCCCTGAAAATAGCGATCTTTGCTGCCGTCTTTCATTGCACCCAGCGAGCCCATTCCTCGATAAATCTTATAACGTCTGCCCAGGTAAAGCACGACTTTTCCAGGGGATTCAGCAGTACCTGCGAACAAGCTGCCGATCATTACCGTATGTGCACCGGCAGCAATGGCTTTAACGATGTCTCCGGAATATTTGATGCCGCCGTCAGCAATTATGGGAATGTCTGAATCCCGCAATGCATGAGAAACCTTGTCAATAGCAGTCATTTGAGGTACACCGATACCGGCCACAATTCTCGTAGTGCAAATTGATCCTGGGCCGATTCCAACTTTAACTGCATTTACACCGGCCTTGACCAAGGCCTCTGCGGCTTCTCCTGTAGCAATATTGCCGCCGATGATTTGCAGATCAGGAAAAGTTGAGCGCAGTTTCACAATACTCTCAAGTACTCCTTGAGAATGTCCATGAGCGGTATCGATTACAACTACATCAACACCGGCTTTTATCAAAATTTCCGCACGTGATAATAAATCCGTAGAAGTTCCAAGAGCTGCACCTACTCTAAGTCTGCCCTGATCATCTTTGTTGGAATCAGGAAACTTTCGGGCTTTTTCAATATCTTTGATGGTTATCAAACCAACCAGTTCATAATCATCTGAAACGACAAGCAGTTTCTCTATCCGATGTTTGTGGAGCAATCGTTTGGCGTCTCCCATTTCAATTCCGGGAGAGACAGTTATCAAACGATCACGACCTCCGGTCATCAAGGCAGAGACAGGTTGGTCAAAATTAGTTTCAAAACGTAAATCACGATTAGTCAAAATACCAACTAATTCATTTCCCTGTTTGACAGGAACTCCGGAAATGCGGTATTGTTCCATCAAGTTCAGGGCATTTCGGAGTGGTTCCTGTGGTTCAACGGTAATTGGATCTGAGATCATGCCGCTTTCTGAACGCTTGACTATATTGACTTGCGTTGCCTGATCTTCGGCATTCATATTTTTATGTATGATGCCAATACCACCTTCTTGTGCCATGCAGATTGCAGTTTGATGTTCTGTAACTGTGTCCATGGCCGCACTTAAAAACGGAATATTGCATTCAAGCGTTTGAGTAATTCTGCTTTTTACTGAAACCTCTGAGGGCAGTACTTTTGAATGTCCGGGAAGGAGGAGTAGATCATCAAAAGTAAAACTATCCTCTATGCGGTCTTTTAACATTTTTTACTGTAGTTTATGAAGCAATTTATGAAAAAATATTGACATCCAGAATTAAGCATTACTTGCTTAAAGTCAAGTTGTTTGAAGGAAGTAGAAGCTAAGTTGTTAA
>DTUH01000050.1 GCA_012964265.1 Candidatus Lambdaproteobacteria bacterium | reverse complement strand
TTTATTTTGCATCATGGTGACTTGACCGATTCCACCAATCTTATCAGGATTATTCAGGAAGTACAGCCGGATGAGATATACAATTTGGCAGCTCAAAGTCATGTTCATGTTTCTTTTGAAACACCTGAATACACTGCAAATGCAGATGGTCTGGGGACTTTAAGGATTTTGGAAGCAATTCGGCTTTTGGGTTTGGTGGATAAAACCCGGTTTTATCAGGCTTCAACAAGTGAACTTTATGGGATGGCTCAGGAAGTTCCTCAAAACGAAAACACTCCATTTTATCCTCGTTCGCCTTATGCTGTGGCCAAACTTTACGGTTACTGGATCACGATCAACTATCGTGAAGCTTACAATCTGTACGCTTGCAACGGGATTCTGTTCAATCATGAATCACCGATTCGTGGTGAGACATTTGTAACCAGAAAAATAACCCGTGCTGCAGCCCGAATTTCAATGGGAACACAGGAAAGAGTTTACCTAGGCAATCTTGATGCTAAACGTGACTGGGGTCATGCCGGCGATTTTGTAGAAGGTATGTGGAAAATGCTCCAACAGGAAAAGCCGGAAGACTTCGTGCTTGCAACCGGAGTCACCACTACAATCCGGGAATTTACTGAACGCGCGTTTGCACAGGTTGGAGTTACCCTGGAATGGTCCGGAAGCAGTGTTGATGAAGTTGGCACAGATGCTAAAAACGGAAAAATAGTTGTTTCAATTGATTCAGCTTATTTCCGGCCGACTGAGGTCGATTTGTTGATTGGTGATGCAAGTAAAGCCAGAGAAAAACTGGGTTGGAATCCGACATGTGATTTGCAGCAAATGATCGAAGAAATGATTAAATCAGATTTGGAAGAAGCTCGCAAAGATCAGCACCTGCATAGTGGTGGATTTCAAACAAACGGTGGAAATGGGGAGTGACCATTTTGCAAACACGTATATTGTAGATTAAGGAGATTTTATGATCAATATCAGTTCCATGTTTGCCAAGTCACCATTTAAGCCTTTGAGAGATCACATGGACAAAGTGATTGAAAGCATTGATCCACTTAAAGAATTTTTTGAGGCCTTAAATCAGCAGGATTTTTCAAAGGCAGAAGAAATTCAGCGACAGGTGACCCTCGCGGAAGAAGAGGCAGATTCTATCAAAAACGAAGTCCGCAATCATCTTTCCATAAATATTTTCATGCCGATAAATCGTCGGGATTTGTTGGAAATGCTGGATATGCAGGATACTATTGCGGATGTAGCACAGGACATTGTAAATTTATTGACCCTTAGAAGAATGCGCCTGCCGGCTGAACTTAGCCAGGAAGTTATTCAGTTTGTAGAAAAAGCTCAGAGTGTCTGTTATATGGCTCAGGGCCTTTCTCAGGAATTTGGGGATGTACTTGAATCAGGATTTGGACGGCATGAAATTACTAAATTACTGGGAATGATAGATCAGGTTTCAAGTGCGGAAACAGAAGCAGATGATTTAGAAGATGCGCTTGTGCGTAAAATGTTTGCAGTTGAAGACAAAATGAAACCTGTCGATGTTGTGTTCTGGTATGAAGTTTTCGAATGGATCGGAGATCTGGCCGATTATTCTAAAAAAACAGGCAGCCGTTTACGTTTAATGATAGCCCATAATTAGTCTTAACAAATGCCACGCTTTTCCGCATTTAAAACCTGGGAGCAACATGCTTATTGAATACGGTTCGGTATTTATTACACTGGCCGTTGTGCTTGGTCTTTACATGACTTGGGGGATTGGAGCAAATGATGTTGCCAATGCAATGGGAACTTCAGTAGGATCAGGAGCGATCAGTATCAAGCAGGCAATTATCATCGCAGCAATTTTCGAATTTTCAGGTGCTTTTATTGCTGGAGGAAATGTCACCAAAACCATCCGAAAAGGCATCATTGATCCCACACCTATCCTGGGTAACCCTGAAATCCTCGTCTGGGGAATGCTCTCTTCCCTACTGGCTGCAGCACTTTGGCTGACGGTCGCAAGTTGGATGGGATGGCCTGTCTCTACCACACACAGCATCATCGGGGCAATAGTAGGATTTGCCATGGTTGGTATAGGAGTGGATGCCGTAAACTGGTCGAAAATCGGAACCATTGTCATCAGCTGGGTGGTTTCCCCCATGGTTGGAGGAACCTTCTCTTTTTTAATAATGCGCAGTATTCAGCGATTCATTCTTGACACAGACAGACCGTTTCGCAATGCTCAACGTTATGCACCATTGTACATTTTTTTTGTGGGATTCCTGATTTCACTTGTAACTCTGTTCAAGGGTCTGAAACATCTTGAAATCGAACTCAATATTCCACAGAGTTTCCTGGTTGCGCTCGCTTTCGGCAGCATCATAGCTTTGATAGGTCGTTTCTTAATCGACAGATTAAGAATGAAGGAAGCAGAAAGTGTGCATGACCAATTCACGCAAATAGAAAAAATATTTGGAGTAATGATGCTCTTCACAGCATGCGCAATGGCTTTTGCACATGGTTCAAATGATGTTGCAAACGGTATTGGGCCAATGGCAGCAGTTGTCAGCGTTGTTCAAAGTGGGGGAGAAATGGCTCAAAAATCGGCGCTTCCGCTTTGGATCTTAGTCGTAGGCGGTTGCGGAATTATTCTCGGCCTGGCGACATTTGGTTATCGTGTGATACAAACCATCGGCACAAAAATTACCGAACTTGTACCTACTCGCGGTTTTTCCGCAGAACTAGCAGCAGCTGCCACAGTTGTTCTAGCTTCCCGAACAGGAATTCCGGTTTCCACTACGCATATTGCAGTAGGTGCTGTGGTGGGAGTAGGACTGGCCCGAGGAATTGGAGCTTTGGATTTGCGAGTAATCGGCGGGATATTCATGTCATGGGTCATAACGCTCCCAGTAGGAGCACTTCTGTCCATTTTCTTCTTTTTCTTTTTCCGAGGAGTATTTCTCTAAAGAAACTGCAAATTAACAATTCATTTTTTTACTGAATTAATTTTCAAGCGCACCACATTTAAAGGGCTAATCCCGGATTTAGCAAAACCTTCCGGAGAAATTGTATTCAGCTCCGGATATGGAAATCGTAAAAGACGGCTGGGATTAGCCCGTTTAACCGGAAGTCCGGACATTGACTTCATTTCCTGAGTGGAAACTTCAATCACGTTTCCATCAAAAGTCAAAATTTCCAAAGTGCTTCCACTGTCAAACGAATTTTGTGTCAACAGAGTGAAAGATTTTCCGTGCTCGACTTGCATTATGGTTCCCGCAATTTCATAACCGGAATTTCTACTATTTCTCTCACCTTGATAAACACTCTCCGAATCCGGTTTTTTTAACAGTGAGCCTTCTGTGTACCCTCGGTGCGGAATTTTTTCCAGCATTCCGGAAAACTCTTTCAACTTCTCCGGCCATACCTGCCTGGATGTAGAGTTACACCATTTTAACGCACGTGAATAGGCGCTGGTGGTAGTGGCAGCATACAAAGAACTTTTCATTCTGCCTTCCACTTTAATGCTGTCTATACCCGTTTTGATAAACTTGGGAAGCAACTCCATCCCGCTTAAGTCCTTAGAACTCAGCAATGAGCTTGGGAGTTTTTCCGGAAAGTCATCTGCAATATCTGATGAATCCGGAATTGCGGAGTATGAAAAACGACAGCTTTGGATGCAACCGCCGCGATTGCTGTCACGTCCGGCAGTGTAGTTGGAGATGGTGCAGTTTCCGGAATAAGACATGCACATCGCCCCGTGAATAAAAAGTTCAACTTCAATATCGGCTTCCTTCCTGATTCTCCCTGCTTCCTCGAGAGAAACTTCCCGACCCAAAACCAATCTTTTTGCTCCAAGGCTTTTCCAGACTTTTGCGGAAAAAACATTCAAGCATGACGCCTGAGTGGAAAGATGCACCGGCAATGCTGAATTTTGCTGAACAACGGTCATGACACCCAAATCAGAAACAATCACTGCATCCACTCCGCACTGTGCTAAAAACCGGACAA
>DTUH01000049.1:3501-4013 GCA_012964265.1 Candidatus Lambdaproteobacteria bacterium | reverse complement strand
GAGTTGTTTTTGCTTAATGCAAATCCAATTATTTTGCGGCTTAATGTATTTCAAAAAGAACTCAAAGAATAATATTTTATCAATTTTCAGCGAGTAGGAACGCTATGAATTTTGCTTCAGTCTTGCACAGTCATTTTCTTGTGTCACTGGTGATAGAATATCTTGACAAAAAATACCGCTGAAAGCATCATATTACTGGAATTTTCAACTATCAAATACCGATCAAGTCTAATTTGAAATTGAACTTCAATGATCAAATTTTTCTAATGGAGCCTGTTAATGTCAGACATGAACCACCACACTATAGACATAGCTGAAATAACAGATGTTGAGAAGAGTGATAAAGAAGCTGACTTTGAAATTACGGACAATTTTGAGAGGTTCAATCAAAAGAATGATGTGTTTCGACGGTCATGGTGGGATGCGAATATTCGCAGTGAAAAATCCCGAATCTTCTATGCTTCCTACCGCAAGCCTTTAAAAAACTGGCGTCAAGCAGACGGCTTCACTCA
>DTUH01000049.1:918-3459 GCA_012964265.1 Candidatus Lambdaproteobacteria bacterium | reverse complement strand
CTTTTTACCGAAATGAAAGAGAACGAAGATCGTCGTGAAGGTTTCTCCGACGCCTTCACGCTTTATCGTGATGTTGCAAAAGAGAAAACACACTTTGGCTCACCAAAAGCCGCAGCCGATGAAATTAAGAATATCGCAAAAAGATTTGGAGCCGATATTGTTGGCATTACACAATATGACGAACGCTGGTTATATACCCAAAAATTCAGTGACATGAGTTTAACAGAACGACCCAACGATATTCCGGATGGACTAAAATATGTGATTGTCACAGCTCAAAAAATGGATTATGACCTGATCAGTACTGTCCCCTCTGCATTAAGCGGAGCAGCCACAGGACTAGGTTATTCACATGATGCTACGGTGGTGCTTTCTGTGGCACAATATCTTCGCAATTTGGGCTATAACGCGGTAGCAAGTATGAACGATTCGTCACTGAATATTCCTATGGCAATACAAGCGGGGTTGGGAGAATATGGACGACATGGATTACTGATTACAAAAGAATTCGGGCCACGCGTGCGTCTTGGTAAAATTTATACAGATTTACCAATGGCTCTGGATAAACCCCTCCATTTTGGTGTGAAAGAGTTTTGTGGCATCTGCCGCGGATGCACCAAGGGATGCCCTGTTAAAGCTATTTCAGACGGTGCGCCAACGACTCAAACCTATAATCAATCAAATATCAAAGGGATCAAAAAATGGACAGTTAACGGCGAGAAGTGCTTTGGATATTGGGCTGCACAAAACAGTGATTGTTCGGTATGTATTCGCGTATGTCCCTATAACAAGGATTATTCTAAATGGTTGTATCAGCTTGGCCGCTGGTTGGCTGGTACTCGTTTACGACGCTTTATGTTGACCCTGGACATCAAGCTGGGATATGGGAAACGGAAGCAGCCTAAGCTCTGGTGGCAGGGACAACGGCAGAACTTTAATAATTTTATTCGAAATTTCTTTTCTTCAGGGAAGCAAAAGAAAAATAATCAAAAGCTAAGATAAATCTTCATTTTCTCTAGATCTGCATTAAGATCAATAAAAAATACACCCCCCGTAACTCTTTTGTCAGGGTTCCGTTTATCCTAAAAGTGTAATCATTGGAAGACAAATACAGGACTGCTCCACGCTTGAAAACCATCCTCGGTGGTAACACAAATCCAGAGTGGATTATCACAATTTGGTTTTAGTCGAATGCGGAGTTCGTGATCTACCTCACGGTGCGGATTCTCATCCGGTAGCCGGAACACGCGGAGTTGCCGTTCCAGTCCACCTGCTTCCAGCACTGTATCCTCCAGTCCAACAGATTCCAGTGTTTTTCGGATGGTTCCGCGATTTGTCGTCAAGTCTAGCTGCGCCGCATTGCCTTCGTTAAGCCAGACATCGAATCCTCCAAAATTACCGGTGGTGATCGCGTCCCACTCCACGGTGTTGCGGCTGCACCGTTCCAAACGCCGCTCGTGGTTCCAGGCGTTGATTTTGGAAAACTGCTTGATTCGGCAATCCCTGAAAACGGCACGTCCCGTCCAACTGCTTTGCCGTCCTCGTCCGCGATATTCTGCTCCACTCCAGATCACGCGAATTCGGTTGCCAAGTTCGGCGGAGGTATAAGGCCGAAAAATTTCCAGCACCTCTGTCCCGTTGCGTACCTCGATGCGTTCGATTGGTGAGTGGGCAAGTACGCTTAATTTGAGAGTCGCCTCGCTGGCGGTGGTTTGTACAATGTCCCCCATCATCACCTCGCGGGACGTGGAGCGTTTGGTGTCCGGAAAGGCGTTGGGATCACGCTCAAACACAGTGGCATCTTGATCGAACTGCACTGAGACTTCCATGTGCATCCGACATCCAGTCGTACCGTAGTGATGCCGCCTGCGAAGGCATTCGAAGATACCATCCCGTGTCAGATCATTGGTGAGAAAACAAGTCAGTCCGCCGTAGGCTCCAAATGTCGAGGCTCCCGGATAGCTGGCTCCGGGTCGACCCTTGTGTCCGTCACTGTTACAAACCACACCGGAACGGTGGCCAAGGGGGAAGCCGTCAGTCAGCAGCCACTCGAAGGTACCCCATGCCGAATGGATTTCCATTGATGTTTCCAGACAGGGATCGTGAGCCTGAGTGATGTCGGCATAGCGTCCCCCGACGTGTGCGTACACCACGCAGTCCTCGCCCTGCAGGTCTTCAAAAAGCTGCGCCGCCGACGGTGCATCGGTGTCGATATCGGAGCGATCCTCCAGCAAGGCATGTGAAGAACGCCGAATCTGGCGACCCTCATCCCGGAAAAAGACGTTGCGGTCGCCACCTACTGCCGTATTGCCAGACCATTCGTATCCCGGAAAGACTACGAAACGCCCGTCTTCGTGATATTCAGCAGTTAGTTTATTGAGGTAGTTCCAGAAGGCGTTGTTGACCTGAAAATCGTTGGCCTGATGCCCGGTGACATCCAGAAAGGACTTGTTGCGGGCAAATTCAAAATAGTCTCGAGAGGTAGTGAGGCCGATGGATTCGCCGCTCTGCCCGTGCAGGTCGCCCCAGTAGCCAGAACAT
>DTUH01000049.1:0-908 GCA_012964265.1 Candidatus Lambdaproteobacteria bacterium | reverse complement strand
GGTTCAAATCCCTCCTGGATTAGCAGAGGTCCGGCTTCAGCTACACACGTTCCGGATTCATCCTGAACTTGAATCCGCACGATTCCGGATTCCTCTACCGAAAGATTGTCAAGGACCATCGACTTTTCACCAAGTGAATAATCGAGCGTTTCCGGCAAACCTTTCACCGGATGACTGCTGCGGAATTTGAAGCGTCCGGAAGCCTGATCGGTAGGATTTCCCCACTTGTCCTCGGCTTTGATCCCAAGATGAAAAACCTCTCCGGGACGCCGTAGGGACGGCAGCACTGCCTTCCACTCATGCACCTCTCCCGGAACAATGGAAATATGGGGAGTGTCAGGCAAGGGATAGTAATGCCCAACTGCACAGACGTCCGCCAGTACCTTGAACTCGAATCCCGGTTCGCAGAAGGTCTGCATCTTCATCCCCGGAGATCCCTGCGAGGTATCGCCGAAAACGATAGTGATGGTATCCCCTTCACTGAGGTAGCCGCCGTGGAGTCTGACTGTGAGGGATTTGAACCACGGTCGTTGATGTCCGGTGTTGGCATAGTTCAGGGACAACCGTGCTATCGTACTCGCATGGGCAGTGACGTAGTTGTAACCAGTTGGATCACTGGTCTGAAACGCCCCCCAGTCTCCCATGAAGCGGAAAACCACGCGTATGCTGCCGGTGTCATCAATCCCGTAGCGCCCCACAGTGTATATCAGTCTAAAAGTCTGGAGACTACGGGCTTCGAACGCACCAACCGGATCAAGGATCACATGTCCATACAGCACTGGATCGACACCAGGTTGTGCGGAAGGCCATGCTGCACCAACCAATTCATTTGCTACCACTCTGCCCATTACTTTTTCTCCTTAAATAGATGTCATTTGTTGTTGTTCTTAATGAATTATATAGTAACT
>DTUH01000048.1 GCA_012964265.1 Candidatus Lambdaproteobacteria bacterium | reverse complement strand
TCATTATTGAGCAGTAATTTTTTCAGCACCGGATATTTTGTCCAAGTGTAAATGCAGCAACAATTCCAACTCGTCTTGCGGCTCCGCAATGAAACCTCCGGCAACTGCCGGGACTACAATTTTCAAAGCGGTAAAAGTTGTTTTCAATTGACCTTCGACCAGAGAAAATTCGGCTTGTTTTGCAAACGACAACGAAAACTTCACCGGAAATATTCCGCCGGCGACTTCCAAATTTCCGGAAACTTCCGGAAGTTGACCTTCCAACATTTTTTCCCAAGCTGATTTTTCGAGCCACTCGGAAACAAAACGAATATTCGGCGTGAGTTCAGTTTTGAGGATTTCATGGATGTCTGCATCACGCATTGCAATTCCGGAATCAAGTGTATTCACCGGAACACTCACTTCAACCTGCGCCTTTTCTCCGGAAGCATTCCAGCGCATTTTCGCGGTCACATCACAACTTTTTCCAATGACCTTAAGTTCTACAAAGAAAAACATTGTTATTTCCGTTTTGTAAGCCAGACAATGCTCTTCCGGAGCAAAAACTGGTTCTTCCGCAAAAATTGCTTGAACACCTAAAGTCAACAAAATCCCGGTTGCGAAAATTGTGATGATATTTTTCATAGTCTTTTTTCTACTCACGTAATTGGAGAGATTGGCGTAAAATCAATTCTCGTTTAAGATAAATAACTCAAAACCATCGACGTCCCCAGTGTCCGCCTCGACCTCTTTTGTCCGCATATTCGCGGCGCTTTTCCATTTTAGCGACTATTTCAGTACGTTGTTCAAAGGTCAGCGCGGCATGGAATTTTGCGAAACTATTTGCGAATTTTGGCAATTTGGTTCTTAGCTGTTCCAGGCTTGCGGTTAATACTGCTTCCAATTTTTCAGCATCAGCGGTCTCACTTTTCATTTGAGCAAATATTTCATCGTTAATCGTTTTTCTAATTTCCTGCAACGATTCTTTTTCAGCAAACAAATCCTCCGCAATTGGTGAGATCATTCTGGATTGCTCGTCACTGAGTCCCAGGCGGTCTGTTGTAAGCTCCATAGCACGTTCCGCGGTCATCTCTTTATTTCTGCAGCCTGAGAGTGTCAATGGTAGCAAGACGGCAACCAACAAACCAAAAATTAATTTTCTCAAACAATATCTTGACCTGTATTTATGGTTCTTCATAATACTCCTTTCATTACCGAGGTTCAATACTGGTGAATTCCAGTGAGTTTAATTGTACGCAAAGAATTGTGTAAATGCTTTTCTCAGCCGTAACAGGGTGTATCAGTTTGTAACAGTACTTGTGATTTCAGAAATTTTGCAGAAAAAAAATATTGGCCATGCGGGAACGGCTCTGTTGTTTCACGCGCTTTGAGGGCTTTTATACAGAAAAAATCAATTTCGTATGATTACGGAATTGACCAAAGCCTTCGAGATTGTTAAACTGCATTGAAGTCATATTTGTGGGAACTTGGTGCTCGGTCCCTTTTTGGTAAAGGAAATCAATGCGAATTGCAATAATTGCCATCTTTGGTATCTTATCTTTTCTACTGGTATTTTTGCCTGGTTATTTTTTGCTTGTTCCGGGAGATGAAGAGGTGCCTGCAACTGTTGAAACATCGGCCGATGTACCTGAACCCGAAGAGGCTGAAACTACAGAAAAACTGCCCCTGACCAATCCGGGAGACGCGCCGCCCCTAAAGTGATCAATCACTTAATCTTAACTCTAAATTTCAATGCTTCACCCATGTTCAAGTAATATCACTGCATTTTGTCAGTCAATCTTTAGCCTGTAGGAGAACTTATGCCCATTCACCTCACTTTCAAAAACATCCGGAATTCTGATGCCGTCAGTAAACATGTACATCATGCTTTCGAAGAACTAATCAAAATTACTGATGACAAATTCCCCTTTCATGTTACCCTCAATAAAGTCGCAGAAGAATCTTACCATGTTGGCATCAATTGCAGTTACCGTAACAAACCCCTTTCCAGTAAAGCTGACCATGAAAATCTCTACAAAGCACTTTCAAAAGGTGTTGATTCCATGAAAACCCAAGTTATCCGAAAAGCCGAAAAAGTCAGAGGCTGACAATTTCTAAACTCACAGAGGAGGTTCCGCTTGAGCCTCTTTTTTTCCTTAATGCCGGAGTTACATGTTTGGAGTTGTTTCCATCAAGAGCAAGCATCTTTTAGGCAGTTTTTTTGCTGTATCAATTATTTTAATGTTTGGTCAATATTTTCAGTTGCAAGCTGCCTGTCGCGGAGAAGGATACATGGGGATTTCCACCAAAGATCCAATCATGTCATGGGTTGATTTGACATACTCTCCGGTTTATTCAAGTGCGAGCACCTCCGGAACATCCGGCTGCAAAAATTGGGATTTTTCACAATATATAGAACGTGCACGCATTCAATTTATTTCAAAGTCTCATAGACAAATATTAGTGGAAACAGTACAAGGTCGCGGTCCTCATCTGGATGCTTTATCAAAGTTGATGGCTTGTCCGCAAACAGCGAGCAGTGTGTTTTCCGGAATGTTATGGGAGCATCGTCAGCAAACAGTTCGTATTTTTGCATCAGCAAAACAAACTCCGGAGTTCATTGCAGAACTCAGGAAATGGATAAAAGCTAATCGGGACTTGCGCAATACCTGCGTAATTTCTTAGAGGGGATATCAAAAAATGCGTTTTGAAACCATTTTTTTACTGACAATTTCAGTACTTTTTTGGAGTGAAGCAGTGTGGGCCTGTCATAAAGGTGGTCCGATGGGTTTCGCGACAAATGATCCGGGTGCATTTTCTCTCGACATCACAATTTCTCCAACTTACACCGGCGCCAGCACATCCGGTACCGCCGGTTGTAAAGATTGGGATTACTCTCAGCATCAACGGAATCATTATCTAAAAACTCAGTGGACGTTCTTAGCTGAAGAGGCCGCTCAAGGAAAAGGAGAGCATCTGATTGCGTTGGCTCAAATGATGGGCTGTAGCGGAGAACGACAAACTTCGTTTATGGTTTTAATGCGTAGTCATTATTCTGTCTTGTTTGGAAAGACAAAACCTCGCAGTAATTTTTTGCAACAGTTTGAAATTCTTTTATCACAAAATTCTGCCTTCACATGCTCAGGATAACTCAACTTTACCCATAAAACAGTCAGATCAAAAATGGTTTTATGATGCACCTCGTTATTGCAGGTGGAATAATATTGATGTTTTTTCTAATTTTAAAGCTTTTTAGAGTTTCTTTTTAAACCTCGGTTCCGGACTTTCCTCCCCTAATAAAGTCAATCCTCTTTTTATTTCCTCAAAGTAAATACTATCTAATGCTGTGGATAAAATTTAGGTGCACTCTTATCAAAATCTTTGACTTCTTATTCAACAAAGTCGCAAAGTACGGTTGCATTCAGACGCAATTTGTTGTATCTTAAGGGCCTATAATTGCATGGATTTTTCTGCAATTAAAATTGACTGGAATGCCATAACATGGAGGTTTAAATGAATTGGCTGAAAAGAACTTTGGGCATTTGTACTATGTCCGTTTGTTTGTTATTCGGCGGAGTAACAAACGCAAGTGCGGAAACTCTCCAAACCGTCTTTAAAAACAGTTTATGGGGTTCTGCGATTGGCGGTGTCTCCGGCTTGGCATTTTGGGCTTTGCAGGATGAAGACAAGGAAGATAAATTATTTCCAAAATATGTGATTAAAGGCCTGGCCCTGGGTTTGTTTGTCGGAATGGGCGTAGGCATATATGAGTCCCGAACTGAAAGCGGGATCTTCATGAGTGACGGAAAACTAAAGGGTTTATTCCACTTCGACCTTAATTCTAAGATCTTAGTCATACGTCCCGCAAAACTATTACCTCAGCCTGAAATTGATTTAAATACGGATTCCCCTCAATGGCGCCTCGATTTGTTGACTGCTTCTTTCTGAAACAGACATGAATTTGATGATCACAGGTGGTGCAGGCTTCATCGGAGCAAATTTGGTTTTGCACTGGCTTTGCCACCACCCTGATGATTTGGTCGTCAATTTTGATGCCCTGACTTATGCAGGCAATCTGGAAAATCTGCAAGAAATTAAAAACCACCCAAATTACCGCTTTGTTCTTGGTGATTTGCGAAACTCCCTTGATATTTCAAAAGCTTTTTCAAAACATGCGATTGACGCAGTAATTCATCTTGCCGCAGAATCCCACGTAGATCGAAGTATTCACGGTCCTGCTGATTTTGTTGAAACAAATATAACCGGTACCTTCAACCTCTTGGAAACTTCACGAAAATACTGGAGTGATGATCTGAGCACACATCGATTTCTACATGTGAGTACAGATGAAGTTTACGGTTCACTTGGTTCAAAAGGGAAATTTTTGGAAACAACTGCTTATGCTCCAAACTCTCCATATTCTGCCTCAAAAGCAGGCAGCGATCACTTGGTGCGTGCATGGCGGCACACATACAAAATGAATGTTGTCACTACCAATTGTTCAAATAATTACGGACCTTTTCAATTTCCCGAAAAACTGCTGCCCTTACTGATCCATAACTGCACACAGAAACTTCCCATTCCAGTTTATGGAGACGGAAAAAATATCCGCGATTGGCTGTTTGTAGAAGACCACTGTGAAGCTCTGGATCTTGTTTTCCATGAAGGCGCTTCCGGAGAAGTATTCAACATTGGCGGATCCAATGAATGGAGCAATATCGACATTGTCCGTTTCGTCTGCAGAGAACTGGACAAAGAACTGGGTAGAAGTGAAGATGATTCCTGTGAAAATCTGATAACTTTTGTTAAGGACCGCCCAGGGCATGACCGGCGTTATGCAATTGATGCAACAAAAATTAAAACCGCATTAAAATGGACCCCGCGTCACTCTTTTGAAGAAGGACTTTCCAAAACTATCCGCTGGTATCTTGACCACCAGGACTGGGTCAGCAACATTACTTCCGGCACGTATAAAGACTACTATGAACTCCAATACGGTTGAACGCATATAATTCGCCGTTGACTGTTTTCCATATTCTCTTAGCTGTTGTGTGTCGGTTGAAAACTGTTTAGATCATGTCCCTGATTCTTGAAAATGCTTTACTTTCTGCCGCTGATGGCTTAGTTCAATCCGGAAATCGAATCTGGTTTCATTTTCAGAAATACCCCTGGCATCTTTCATGTCCGGAACAAAATCCTGGTGATGGAGAGCACCGCCGCTACATCGAGGCACGTCTGCATCAGGGTTTAGCCGATCCCGAAAATGCACGAGTCTTAAAAGGGACTTACCACTTAGGCATTTCACCTCACATTTACAGCTATTACCATCTACTTTCCGATTTGTTAGCCCATCTGATCGATGCACCGCGATTTCCAGTATTGGTACCTGAATTTATGCCGATTTCGTTTTTAGATTTTCTAACTGAGGCAGGGTTTGAGGTACAGGTTTTGGCACCCGAAATTTTTCATGTAGAAAAACTTATTATTCCGGAAATGACATCCCCTGACTGGAATTCGGAAAAAGTAAAAAAAATCCAAACCTTTTTTGAAAAATTTATTACTCAGAAAACGTCTCCAAATTCCCACAGTTCAAAAGCTAAATTGCGGATTTATGTTTCACGAAAATTGGCGGTTAAACGTCACTTATCAAATGAGGAAGAGTTTTTGCCGTTACTGAAAAAACACAATTTCCGTAAATTTTATCTGGAAGAGTTGAACATCCTGGATCAAGTACAGCTTTTCCGAACGGCTTCTCATGTTATCGCAGCACATGGCGCCGGTTTAACAAATGTTCTGTTTGCACCTGCTGAGATTAAAATCCTTGAGATTCGACCGCTTTTGTCAAGTGGTCAATTTTGTTTTGAAAATTTATTTTCTCTGGGTTGGCCAAACTGTGAGTTTTTGGTTCCTCCTAAAAGTGGAAATTTTTTTCTGCCTCTGGATTCACTGGAAGAAGTGCTGTTGCGTTGGCAGAATGAGATTTAAATGAGCTACTTGCAAGTAAAATAAAATTAGCAGTTCAATTCACAAACCTGCACTAAAACCGTTTTGCAACGATGTTTACAATGTGCGTACCGATATTGAGCGATGAAGTAGCCGCGGGAGAGGGAGCATTGCCCACATTGATCATGTTTTTATTTTCCTGAATTAGAAAATCATCTACCAGCTTGCCGTTTGGCAGCACCGCTTGTGCTCGAATTCCGGCTGGAGCGGCTTCCAAATCATCGGCGGTGATTTCCGGAATCAGCCTTTGCAATGCACGGACGAAAGCGGCTTTGCTGAACGAACGCCACATCTCTCCTGCACCGGCGCGCCAGTATTTTAGCGCTAATTTCATAAATCCGGAATAGCACAAAACTTCTGCAAGCTCCGGAATATTGATGGTACTGCGGGTGTAACCCTCTCGTGCAAAAGCCAAAACCGCGTTTGGACCGCATTCCAGGGAACCGTCAATCATACGCGTAAAATGAACACCTAAAAAAGGAAAATCAGGATCCGGAACCGGATAAATCAAATTCCGGCACAAATGATGTTTTTCCGGACGAACCTCATAGTATTCACCCCGGAACGGAATAATTTTGGAATCCGGATTTTGAGTCATGGCAGTGATTTTATCGGAATACAGACCGGCGCAATTTATCACATACTTACCCTCAAATTCACCACGTTCAGTTTCCACAAGCATGCGTTGAGCCGTCTGACGAATTGCAGTCACCTTTGCTGAACAAACAATCTCGTTTCCGTTTTGCTCACGTATATGTGCCGCAAATCGTTCACAAACTTTTCCGAAATTCACAATTCCCGCTTCCGGAACGTGCACTGCTTGTATTCCCGCGACATGCGGCTCGAGTTCGTGCAGCTTTTCTGCGTCTATCATTTTGCAGCGCACACCGTTCATTCGCCCCCGTTGATAAATAGTTTCAAGTGCCGGCAACTCATCTTCGGAAACCGCAACTATTACTTTTCCGCAAATCTCAAAATCGATTCCCTCTTCCCTGCAAAACGCTTCCATTCTGGATTTTCCTTCACGACAGTTTAGTGCCTTGAGGGAGCCCGGTTTGTAGTAAATTCCGGTGTGCAAAACTCCCGAGTTGTGTCCGGTTTGGTGAATTGCCAGGTGGGGTTCTTTTTCCAGCAGGGTTATTTTCAGGCGGGGATAATCCATGGTGAATTGGTATGCAGTGGCAAGTCCTACAATTCCACCTCCGATTATTATAATGTCGGTTTGCTGCATTATTGTTTGGTTCTTTACCTCATTGTATCAAAAGCACAACCAACTCTTTGCAGCCGTGAACTCCATAAACGAGAGTTTGCTCAATATCAGCTGTTTTGGAAGGTCCGGAAATAAGTAGCGCGTTTGGGGGCATTCCGGAATTCCATTTCTCTGTCGTCATGGCTTCCCAGAAAGTGTTGTGAATCGTGTCAGCATGAAGCAAGGCAATATGAATCGGCGGAATCAGGGACATCAACCGGGGTTCATCCGGAGTCGGCCAAAGGATCAGCGAGCCGGTTTCCGCAATGCCGCCGCGTGTTGTCGTGATAGCCGCGTCAATTCCAAACAGTAAATCTTTTGTTTCCTCAATCGGTTGTTCATAATCCACCAGTTCTGGCATTGTATCAGGCGTGCGTTGACACATTTCCCGGAGATGTTGGCCCAATTCGGTTTTGCTTCCGTAAAGGAGCTGGCCAATTTCCTTTTCTTGAACAACTGAACAAAGCGAACTGCCCCAGGTATTTTCAGTACAAATTCTTACTTCTGTGTGAACTGCCTCCATCATGCTTTTTAGCTGTACCACTTTTTCTGCCTGTGTCCAGCTTTTACGTTCCATCACAGAAACATTCCGTGGATATTTTTCCGGAACGCCGGGAAATCTACGTAAACTTGACAGAATTTTTTCTCGTGCAGCTGCAGAATTATTCATCCCTCAATCCCTCTTCCCGTACAAGTTGATGTAAATTTTTTTTGGCAAAACGCGGCTTTGAGCGCACAGAAGTCCATTTCCTGAGAATCGGAAGCCAGCCCGGAGTGAAATTTCCCATTTTAGCAATACCATAACTTTTTAAGCGATAGATTTCCGGATTGGCAAAAACCATGGCCCAACCTTTCCAAACCAACCTTTCTGTTTTTGCTTTTATTCCGCCGGATTCAGCTAGTGAAATTTTTCGTTTGCTTTCCACTTTATCGTGACGCAATCGCAGCAGAATATCTGTGATCGGAATTTTCACAGGACAAACCTCTACACAAGCTCCGCACAAACTTGACGCATCCGCCAAATGTCCAGCTTCGTGCAGGCCTTTCATTTGCGGCGTGAGAATTTTTCCGATGGGACCGGGATAGGTGGTGTTGTAAGCATGACCACCGATGCGTGAATAAACCGGACAGTGATTCATGCAGGCTCCGCAGCGGATGCAAAGTAAGGTTTCCTGCAACAATTCGTCGGAATGCATCCGGGAACGTCCGTTATCCAGTAAAATCAAATGCACTTCTTGCGGCCCGTCTTTTTCACCTGATCTGCGTGGGGAAGTGATCATGTTGAAATATGTTGTGATGGCTTGTCCGGTCGCCGAGCGTGTCAATAAACTCAGCAACGGGGGCACATCTTCAAGTCGCTCAATAACTTTTTCTATACCCATCACTGCCACATGAACGGGCGGCAAAGTAGTGCAAAACCTTCCGTTGCCCTCATTTTCCACCAGACAAAGGGTTCCTGTTTCCGCCACGGCAAAGTTGACTCCGGAAACACCCATATCCGCATCATAAAATTTCTGCCGCAGGACTTTCCGGGCAATGGCGGTCATTTCCTCTGCACTCTCAGCAAGTGTTCCCGAATCCACTTTATCGTGAAACATCTGAGAAATTTGTTTCTTATTTTTATGAATTGCAGGCATTATGATATGCGAAGGCAGCTCATGATCTACCTGAATAATGTATTCACCCAAGTCTGCTTCCAACGCCTCAATGCCATGTTGTTCCAGAAAATGGTTCAACTCCATTTCCTCGGAAACCATTGACTTGCCCTTTACCACGCCTTTAACACCATGCCGTTGCGCAATTTCCAGCACTAAAGCATTTGCCTCATCTATGCTTTCCGCCCAATGAACCTGAATTCCGTTTTTAGTGCAGTTTACTTCCAACTGCTCAAGTAATTCCGGAAGCTTCCGCAAAGTATTTGCGCGCACCGAACGGCCCAATTCCCTGAGCTGCTGCCATTCATCGACATCCGCAAAAACTGCTTGCCGCTTTTCCATTAAACCGTTCATTGCCCGTTTAAAATTACGGCGCAACTGTGGGTCATTCAGTGCAGAAAAAGTGTCACGCTGAAAAGATTCAGGGGAAAGTTGCTTTTTATTCATTTAACATTCCCGCAATTATTTTTTCAACACAGCTTCTTGAAGCCGATATAATTCAGTATAATCTATGTTTCCCATTTCAACTCATCAATCAAAAGCGGCTTACCTAAAAAATAAACTCTATGGTGATTTTAAAGATGTTCACGGTAAACGAAATTATCAACGTTTTCTTGCCAAGGTCAAACCATCGGCGAGGGGCAGCAAACTGAGGTCAATACGTTCGTCCTGGTACAAAAATGTGTTGAACGCCCTGAGCGCGTCGGTGGCGGCATCATGATGTTCGGGATCAGCAGGCAAGCCACTCCAAAGCACATTGTCCACAAGCAGTAAACCTCCAGGCCGCAGCAATTGCAGAATGCGCTCGTAGTACAGTAAATAACTCTCTTTGTCCGCGTCAATAAATGCCATGTCAAATGTTTCGGCAGCATGTTCTTGCTCCAACAAATGATCCAGTGTTTCCAACGCAGGTGCTAACCGCAAATCGACTTTATGAGCGACCCCCGCTTTTTTCCAATAACGCCGGGCAATGGCGGTGTATTCTTCGCTGACGTCACAAGCCACGATGCGTCCGGTTTCGGGTAAAGCCAGAGCCACCGCTAACGAACTATAACCGGTAAACACGCCGACCTCGACTACAGTTTTCGCGCCAATCAAGCGGGCAAGCATCTGCATAAACTGCCCTTGTTCCGGAGCAATTTGCATGTTCGCGTGCGGATGTGATGCGGTTTCTTCCCGTAATTCCCGCAAAACCCCGGCTTCCCGCAAAGATACCGAGAGCAAATAATCATAGACAGATTCAGTTATGTTCAAAGTGGTTCTGGACATTGACACACCTAATTAAGGAAATGGCTTTCAGCGCCACCCCGCTATGATTCCTAATTTGCCAGCAAATCCGTCACTGCCCCCAGCGAGGCAGAGCTGACAGTTTTTACATATTTTGCCAGCACTCCGCGGGTGTAACGTGGTTCCGGACGTGTCCAGTTTGCTTGACGTTTTTTAACTTCATTTTCCGGAACATCCAAATCAATTTTTCGATTCAGAATATCGATGGTAATGGAGTCGCCATTTTCAACAATTGCCAGCAAACCGCCCTCGTGCGCTTCCGGAGTGATGTGACCAATCACGAAACCATGTGAGCCTCCGGAAAAACGTCCATCGGTGATTAGGGCAACATCCTGTCCCAGACCGCGACCCATGATGGCGGAGGTTGGTGAAAGCATTTCACGCATTCCCGGACCGCCTTTGGGACCTTCGTAGCGAATTACAATCACATCGCCTTTAACTACCGTTCCATCCAAAATGCGGTCCAGTGCTTCTTCTTCAGAATTATAAACACGTGCCGTTCCTTTGAAAAATTCACCTTCTTTTCCGGAAATTTTTGCAACCGCGCCTTCGGATGCGAGATTGCCACGGAGAATAACAAGGTGTCCGGTTTTTTTTATGGGATCATTCAGTGAATGCACGATGTTCTGCCCTTCCATATAAGGGGCAACCCCTTCCAAATTTTCAGCTAAGGTTTTTCCGGTAACAGTCAGACAGTCCCCATGAAGCAAGCCTGCATCGAGCAGCATTTTCATCAACGGCGGTAATCCGCCAATTTTGACAAAATTACTCATCATATATTTTCCGCTTGGTTTCAAATCCGCCAGCACCGGAGATTTTTCGCCTACTCTCAAAAAATCGTCGAGTTCCAGTTTGACGTTTGCAGCATGTGCCATAGCCAGCAAATGTAAAACCGCGTTTGTTGATCCGCCAAGAGCCATGACCACCGTGATCGCGTTTTCAAAGGCTTCGCGGGTCAGGATGTCTTGTGGACAAAGGTTGGCTTCAATCAAACGCAAAACCGCTTCTCCTGCTTCCACGCAATCCTTTACTTTGTCTTGGGAAACCGCCTCTTGCGCGGAACTGTTCGGCAAACTCATACCAAGTGCTTCAATGGCGGAAGCCATTGTGTTTGCGGTGTACATTCCACCGCATGATCCTGCACCCGGAATGGCACAGGATTCGACTTCTTCCAGTTCGCTTTGTGTAATCGATCCCGCAGCTTCTTTTCCAACGGCTTCAAAAATTGAAATAATATCCACGTCCTGACCTTTATGTTTTCCCGGTAGAATAGTGCCGCCGTACACAAAAACTGCCGGACGATTCAGCCGTGCAATTGCAATTAAACAGCCGGGCATATTTTTGTCACAACCGCCAATCGCGACCAGACCATCGTAACTTTGACAACCGACCACGGTTTCAATAGAATCGGCAATCACTTCACGTGAAACCAGAGAATATTTCATACCCTCGGTTCCCATTGATATACCGTCTGAAACTGTAATAGTGCCGAAAATCAAAGGCATTCCTTTAGCTTTACGTACACCTCTAGCGGCATGTTCTGCTAATTCGTTTATGTGCATATTGCATGGAGTGACTGTCGCCCAAGTGGACGCGATTCCTATCTGCGATTTCTGGAAATCACCTTTTTTGAAGCCGACACCGTAAAGCATCCCCCTGCTGGCTGCACGTGCATTGGTCTCAGTAACAAGTTTTGAGTAGCGGCGGTGTCCACTTTCTCCGGATTTGGTTTTATCATTCATGTGGTTCCATTTCTGGTTTATTTTCGGAAAGTATTACAACTGCTTTTCAGCATAAAATGTAATTTTGTAGAATTAGATAAGTTTAACATATCATCTGTTTTACCGCATCACATAAAGGAACACAATAGTTCCAGTACAAAAAATTACCGGAAACAGATAAATTAGGAGGCAGATTATTTTACTTCAGAAAAATCAAGCAAAACCGATAACGGAGCATTAACCGGAAAGATCCCACTGACAGTGAGGGTTACAGGTACAACCTCAACTAAGAAATCCTGCAGCGAAGACGACATCTCAAGTGCAAAGCGGTGGGAAATTGCCATCAAAAAAAGGTAAACAAGTCCACGGCAATGCCACATCTGTTCAAGTGTCGTAGTGAAATATGGATCTTCTTCAACATAAATAACAGCATTTTTTCCAGTCAGCAGATGACCGCCAAACATTAATTTGAAAAACACATCCGGATATTCATCCAGCTTGATTTGATGGTTCTGGTCAAAAAATGCCGTACCAATTTGAAAAACACATAACTTATCTTTTTCAATTTCGATGGTCTTTGACTTTTCGGATGGTAGTAAAATCTCAAATGGCAGTCGTGCCTGTATCAGCATACTCCATTCTGCTTTACGATCCAAAACAGCCGGTACATCTTCAGCTGAACGAAAATATATTGATTCCTCGTCCTGTTTATTTTTTGAAACAACTCCCCAGCGCTCAGCGGCTTTGTACTCCTTTCCACGCTGAATCAGTAATTCCAGTGTAAAATTGTGACTTGCCGCAATTACCTGCAAATTTCCACCATGCAGCTGCCGGAAATAATTTGCAAATGTATCACGATAATCTTCAACTCTTGAACGAAAATACGGTGATGAACATTCCGGAACAGGGCAAAAACTGGCGGAAAGCTTTTTCAGTGGTTCCGCGTAATTAGTACAAAGTCGTTCATAGGCTGAGATGCTTTCTTCCGTATTGTCTTGACTGACTAATTCAAGTACGATTTCCGGTTCAGTTTGGTTTTCCTCAACTGAAAGTTTCTGCGGCGCTGAATTAGTCAGTTTTACAGGATGGATTTTTGATCCGCCGTTTGACTGAAAAATTTCAGCAGCATTTGATTCGCTTGAATCCTCCGGTACCGTTTCCTGCTCTGCACTTAAAGAAATTTGCTCCTTAATCAATTGTTCAATGACACGGAAATCCAGCTTTTCCGCCAATTTTCCGGGAGAAAGCATCTCACTGTTTTCAAACTGAGACGCCAGTTCTGCCAAACGAAATTGCTGAGTTTTGTAATTATTCGGATTTTTTCTAAAGCGTTTTAGCCGATTCAAAAAATAGCGGTTTTTAAGCATAAGATATGCCCGGTAATTTGAAGAAAATAACGTTCGCAGGCGTTCAGTAAAAAATTTATTGCGCAGAGCTTCCGGAGCTCCGGAAACCACAACCATTTTTTCTGCCAGAACATCTTCTTCATACAGGTCATCACGACTGCATTTTAGAACGCGGCTCAGTGCTTCCTCCAAACGGGATTTATAGGATGCCAAAGCGTTTGATTCCCATGAGTTAAAGGTAAATTTTTCCAACTGCTGAATGACCATTAACGAGCGGTAACTTTTTTCAATTCCAGGCAGAACAACTTTCAAGCCTTTGCTGGCATCATAGTTGACAACCAAACGCATTACGGAACGCAAGTCATAAAGTTGAAGGGAATGCATGAAGGCCTGTTGTTCAACTGTTAGATGAGCGTCTGGAACAAATGAATTCGTTTCCGCAAAAAAATGATGAATAGTGTTGGAGAGTCTTGCACCAAATTGCCGCATAATTGCTGAAGAACCTGGCTCCTTCCCCCGCCTGAGCATTTCTGCTTCAATAGACTCAACGTGCGTTTTCCACTCGGATTGTTTCACTTTGGGGAGTTTCGAACTTTTGCAGATTGGATTTAAACAGTTTGAGAGGTTATGTATCCAACAAAAAAAATGGGAATTAAAACCTATTACTTTAACAATGCGGCAATGTCCAGATGGCCTTGCTGTTCTGCGATTATCAGGGCAGTTCTATCCAACAAATCCAGCAATAAAAGATCAGCGTTTGCGTCAATCAGCATTTTGACAGTATCGGTACGGCCTTCCAACGCGGATTCCATCAGTGCAGTACTTCCGCTCTTACTTTGCCAGTTGATATTGGCTCCGTTTTCAATCAACAAGCGCGCAATTTCCGTCCTGCCTTCATTTCCCGCAAGCATCAAAGAACTGACGCCTTCCGCATCAGCAGCATTCACATCGGCTTTCGATGCTACCAATAAACTAACCACACGTTCCCGTCCCTCAAGTGTCGCGAGCATCAGAGCAGTCATTTTTTGATTGTCCGCAATGTTAACTTTTGCACCTGCTTCCAACAGACGTTTTACCACACCGTAACGTCCAAAAGAACTGGCTTCCATCAGGGCGGTACGTCCCACATAGTCGGTTTTATTGACTTGGGAGCCATCAGCCAGCATTTGATTTACGACACTCAAGCGACCTTCAATAGCTGCGCTTATCAATTCATAGAACGGTTCTGAAACTTGCATTTCTGTAGAATCATCCTGAAAATCAACTTCCTCACGGCTACTGCCAAACAAGTTTTCCGGTGTCAGCAAATTGTTTTGAATCTGAACGGTTTCTGACTCTGCACCACGGGAAGTGAGATAATTAACGACTTCCAAATAACCGTTACTGGCAGCTGCTAAAAGCGCAGTAAAACCTTCTTCATTGACCGCATTTATGTCCGCACCTGCGTCGAGAAGCAAGCGCACGATTCCCAAATATCCTTCAAATGCCGCAACAATCAGGGCAGTTTCGCCATAATTTGTTCTAATACTTACATCCGAATTATACTCAAGCAGGAGGCGTACAGCAGATATTTGCCCTTCAAGTGCTGCAAAAATAAGCGGGGTAGAACCATCTTCCATCGTGCTCTTCACATTCGCACCGTGTTCCAGCAATATCCTGGTCATTTCCGTATCACCGTAACGCACGGACAAGCTCAATGGATTCAGTCCCAACCCATCCTTGTCTTCAAGATCAGGAGCGTTTTCCAGCAAGACCAGCGCGGTTGCCCGATTACCGAAAATTACCGCTTGCATCAGCGCATTTCTTCCGGAAACATCTTTTCCTGACAAGTCTGCTCCGGACGTGATCAGCCCTCTCATTTGTGCAGCATTACCTTCTCTGGCAACTCGAAACAAATCCACTTCATCTCCGGCAAACACCACTGTGCACGCCAAAAAAATTAATAGATACAGATGAATGAGAAAACGCATTTTGGTACTTGGTTTTTATATTTTTTGTTTTTTAATTTTTGTTTGCGGTTAAACCATATTTCATGATAAATCTTTTTTTCTACGTAAAGCAGCGCCAAGTCCGGAATAACGCGAAACTTTGTGCAAAGCCGCAGATTCCAAAACATTTTGCTCACCAAGTATTAGAACAGATTTTTTTGCTCTTGTCAGTGCAGTATAGAGCATTTCGCGGCTCATCAATTCACGTAAGCTTCGTGATTCAGGCTCAGCTTCCCCCTGTTCTTTACTTGAAGCAGGCAAAATCAACGCCAGATGATCATATTCTGACCCCTGGCTTTTGTGAACCGTAATCGCATAAGCAGACTGCAGATGATGCAGTGCATACTCATAAAATGATTTGAACGTTCCGTCAACCGAAAAAACTGCTTTCAATTCCACATTCCCGGAATCCGGATTGAGAAACTTCAAAAATATTCCCTGGTCTCCGTTGAAAAGCTGCAGCAGATAATTATTTTCCGTCACCATCACAGGTTCACCGGGATAGTGTTCCGAAACTAAATGTTTAGTTCCATTTCCCGCGAGCCAGCATTCCCGTATTTTTTGATTGATGGCGACTGCGCCTGTTGGCAAAACTTGAGTTGCCGTTAAAACACGGAATTGCTTTAAATAATTAAACAAATAATCCAGTTGAACAGTAAAGGTTTCCGGGGCATCAGAAGGAAACTCCTGTTGAGTCTCAAACCTAAATTTTTCATCACTCAAATAATTCTCAACCCACCAGCTTGCAAAATCATTGAGTTGTTTCGGTGTATTTGCCTGTTCCAGGAAAAGAACCTTTTCCTGCTCAACTTCTTCAAGATTGTTTAGTTTCTGTATAATTTCATGATTTGGCTCTTTTGCATCAAATAGCAATTCCGGACGAGGATCATGCTCCATTGCTTTGACCGTGTCCGCCACACCAAGAATATTTCGTCCCGCGGAATCCCCGATCTCCTGTCTATAACTTTGAATCAGTCTGACAAGCGGTACCGGATTTTCCGCCACCTCTTCCTGTTGCGGTGAACTCGGATCTGTAGTCAATTCCAGCAGCACTGCACCATTACCGACAGGCGGCAATTGCTGTGCATCGCCCAGAAGAATAATGCGTGAAACTGAAGGCTGATGCGGAAGCTCGGAATTAGCCGCGCGCAACAATGTAGTCATCAACTCCTGATCTATCATCGACCCTTCATCTATTATCAGCAAGTCGTGTTCCAAAGGGTCATATTCGTGATGTTTAAAACTATGCGTATCAGAACGATAACCCAAAAGACGGTGAAGAGTTTTTGCTTCCGCTGCGACCTCCAACAATTCCTTTTCGAGTGGTAACTGCTTCACGTTCTCAAGCGAGCCTAAACTATTGACAACCGATTCTGACATACGTTTTGCCGCTCTTCCCGTAGGAGCGGCCAGTGCGGGCCGTTCTGCCAGACCAAGCCTTTTAAGCACCCTGAGCAGAGTGACAGCAACCGAAGTTTTACCTGTTCCCGGCCCGCCGGTGATTATCAGAAAAGACTTGGAAATTGCCAGCAATATCGCCTCTTTTTGTTCTGCTGCCAGTTTAAGATCGTTTCCTCCGAAACGCACCGGGTTATCTACAAGCACAGTTTGGAGCACATTTTCCACAAGCGAATTTTCCGGCATATCCAGTTTCATTTTTATTCTTTGCTGCAACAGTGAAAGCAAGCGGGATTCGCGCAGCCAATTTTTGCTAAAATAGAGCAGAGAATTATTTGCAGTAAAAATTGATTTTTCGGCAGGAAGAACATCGGAATCTGTTTCAGTTCCGAAACTTGTCAACAGCCATGTTTGCCAGTCATCCGGCGAAAGCTGCTTTGCGGAAAATCCGGAATTGAGTAGCATCGTATAAATTTGAGACTGCAATACTTTCCATGGAAGACAGGTGCTTCCGGAAATGACTGCCTTGCGCATCAAAAGCATTCCGGATAACAAAACATGAAAACACTGGCTTTCCGCATCGTTTTTTTTTGTTCTGCCGGATTCTGCCCAGTTCAAAAAATCCAGGGCCTGGAAAAAATATTCACTGCCAAGCTGAATTTCAAAAAACTGCTGCCTCATCCTCTGGAGTGATTCGGTCAAAGTGAATTCCGCAATTTGTTTTATGAGTGATGCGTCTGTTAATTCCTCAGCAAAACGGGAACGGACAGTCCCTGCGGTTGTCCAGCCATCCGGAATTTTCGTGGTAATTGGTGGTTCTGGAATAGCTGTCGAACTGGACATTTTAGCTCTTACAAGTTAGACTTAAACGAGATATTTGGAGGATGAAGTGAGAATCAATTTTAGTTGGCTTTAATTCAAACTCCACTTTTTTTGGAATAAATTCCTTTTTGCAAAACCATGACACCCATTCAGAAATGAAAAGGTCTTCTCCAAATCATGCCACGAGCTGGTTAGAAGTCAAGCGTCCAATTGTCTGTCTCGCGCCTATGGATGGAGTGACTAATTCTGCTTACCGTCAAATTGTACGAAGTTTAGGCAAAGATGTCATTCTTTTCAGCGAGTTTACCAGCGTTGATGGACTGGTTCGCAGTGAACATGTACGTTTGCGTTTGGACTATGAACCGTGCGAACATCCGTTTTTCATGCAGCTTTTCGGTAATTCTCCGGAAATCTTCGCAGAAGCTTGCCGAATGGTGGAAGACCGCGGAATTTGGGGAGTCGATATCAACATGGGTTGTCCCGCAAAAAAAATTGTCCATTCTCAGCACGGCAGCGCATTGATGCAGAATCCTGATGCCGCCTGCAGGATTGTTGAAGCAATACGTAAAGCATGTTCCCTGGAAGTTTCCGTTAAAACACGATTGGGATGGAAAGACGAAAAAAATCTGATCAGCTTTGCCAAAGCCCTCGAATCGGCAGGAGCATCAATGCTCACCATACACGGTCGAACCTACAATCAGGCATTCAAAGGTGAATCTGATTGGCAGCCGATTTACGAACTGAAACGTCACCTTACAATTCCTGTTATCGGCAACGGAGATATCCGGGATTTCAACCATGGTCTTGAGCATCTGGGTAATCTTGACGGTTTTATGATTGGACGTGCCGCAATCGGTAATCCGTGGTGCTTTCAGGATCGGCGAAAATATCCAGAGCCTACTCATCATGAACGCATCGAAATTGCGCTGGAACATTTTCATTTGTACAGACGTTTCAAACGGGAAATAGTGGCGGTTAGAGAATTCCGGAAGTATCTGGGTAATTATGTCAGTGGTTTCAGAAACGCGAAAGAATGGCGCAGCCGTTTGATGCAATGTAACGATGAAAAAACTTTCGTGGAATGTATGCAGGAAATCAAGCAGCTCGAACCTCCTCTTGCTTTGGCCGGTTAATTCCGGCAGTGCTTTCACGGGAATGACAACTTGTTAAGACTGCATCACTGTTTAAATTAAAATTGACTTCCATCTCTATTCAAGGCACCATTGAAGTGTTCGTTTGTCTTATTTCCTTCCAGACAAACGCCCGAAATCAAGGCACCCGTAGCTCAGCTGGATAGAGCATCAGTTTGCGGTACTGAGGGTCGCAGG
>DTUH01000047.1 GCA_012964265.1 Candidatus Lambdaproteobacteria bacterium | reverse complement strand
ACGAGTCACTCAATGCTGCAGAATATCTGGCCAGCGAAGGAAACAACCAGGTGATTTTTTGTTTGAGGGGGATGAAAACTTCATTCAATGCACCGCATCGCAACATGGTTGATTTTGCGCATTTACCTATTGTAAAACGCCTGACCCGTATGCCGGTTTGTATTGATCCTTCCCATTCTGTGGGCACAAGAGACGCTTCTCCGGATGGTGTTTTGGATGTTTTACATTCGACATCACAGGGCATTATTGCCGGAGCCAATATGGTGCTGGTAGATTTTCATCCGTCTCCAACAGAGGCTTTGGTGGACGGACCTCAAGCACTCACTCTGGGTGAGTTGCCGAAGTTTATTGAAGACACCAGAATTTCCAGGGAAGCATACAAAAAGCGTGTGGCACTTTGGGAAGAAAAGTAAAATTTGTTGTTCAGTTCTTAAATAAATAGTCTGCTTCTGCTCGGCCTTTTTCATCATCCACATAAAACAGGAGCACGGCACCAATCACAAATAATATCACTATCGAGGCAATGCTCCAGCGCGATGCCTCCTGACCGACCGCAATGATTTGTTCTGCCGTAGGTGAATCAGGCATCAAAATGTTTCTCATCGTTAGTCCTACTACGCCCATCAAAGCCGGACCAATAATTGCGGCAAATTTGCCGAGCATATTGTAAAATCCGTAATATTCTGCTGCCTGATTTTTTGGAATCAAGCGTGAATAATAGGAACGACTCAAGGCCTGTATGCCTCCCTGCACCAAACCTATCACCACTGCCAAAACATAAAACTCATATTTTTCTCGCATCATGGTGCCCCAGATTGTCACAGCAATATAAACCCCTATTGCCAAAAATATAGACGGCCGGACACCCCAGCGCTCTCCTAAACGGCCAAAAATTAAAGCTGCAGGGAAACCTACAAACTGTACTATCAACAGGGCAACAATCAAATCATTGGATTCAAAACCGATCGATATTCCATAATCCACCGCCATCTTGATGATCGTATCCACACCATCAATATAAAACCAATAAGCCAGTAAAAACAACATCACAGTCTTTAGATGACGAATTTCCTGAAAGGTGCCATAAAGTTGCTTAAACCCGTCACTTATTGAACTTCCCTGACTTTGCTTTTGTTCAGTTTCAGGTTCCGGAACCCAGAATATTGTAATCAGTGTAAAAACTCCCCACCAAAGCGCAACACTCACAAATGACCAGCGAACCGCTTCACCGGCATCAGCTAGTCCGAAGATTGCGGGTTGTAAAGTCATGACAACATTGAGCAAAAACAGGAGACCTCCGCCCAGATAGCCCATGGCAAAACCCAAGCTGGAAACGGAGTCAACATTTGATTCATCAGAAACACTGGGTAATAGGGAATCATAAAAAATATTTGCGCCGGAAAAACCGATCACTCCCATCACATAAACGAAAACCGCCATCATCCAGTCACCTTTTTCTACCAGAAAAAGTCCGGCTGTCATCAGTACTCCAAGGTAGGCAAAGAAAATCAGGAATTTTTTCTTCAAAGAACCACGATCAGCAATTGCTCCCAGAACTGGTGCCATCAAGGCGACAAGCAAACTGGCAATCGAGTTTCCGAATCCAAGCATGGCCGTACTCTGATTAACGTCTGTGCCGATACTCCAGTATTGTTTGAAAAAGATTGGAAAAAAACCTGCCATAACAGTGGTGGCAAATGCTGAGTTTGCCCAGTCATACATGGCCCAGCCCCATATTAATTTGCGTTCCTGTTTCATATTATTTCCTCACTTTCGAACTTCAATTAATTGATTTCAGAAGGTTCAGGAGACTCAAGATTTTCTTTAACTTTTTGCTGAATCAGCTTAGAAATCTCGAGTGCTTCATCGTTCGTCATTTCGATAGCGGTGACGTGGTGCATCCTGCCGTCCACTGACTTAAGAGCCAGCAAAACTCCGGTGGGACACGTCCCAACTTCCAACTCCATTTTTGCCATGATTTAACTCCAGGAAATTGTTTAAAGCAAAAAGAAAAAATGTTCCGTGAATTCTGACCATATTTACGTTTATCTACAAGCTGAAACGAAAGTAGCTTTCAATTCTTTGAGATATTTGGTGGATTCTGCTAAAGTTGTACTCATCTTTAAACTCACCTTTGCAGCATGGAAAATGCCAATTCATGGATAACGTCTTTTATCTACTTTCTGCCCACTCGTCCTGCACTGAAGGAATTTGCCTGACCAAAAAGAATAATGATGTCTTCATTACAAAGGATTCCGTCGGTTTTTCTGTGCTGAATGATACCGATTCAGCTGACGCAAAAGGCACAGTATCTGAGCAATGGCTTAAGCAGATTGGAGATTTTTTAGACCAGCATCAATGGCGGGAACATGCGATTGCTTTTCTGCTGCCTGCAGAAGATGTGACTTTTCGCAAAATTACTTTTCCCTTTCAGGAACGAAAAAAAGTAGAGCAAGCGCTTCCTTTTGAGCTTGAAGAGGAATTGATGGGTGATTTAGCGGATTCTTCCTACAGTGTCCAGGTACATCCAATGTCCGAGCAAAATTCTGAGGCACTGGTTTTGCTGATGGAACGCAAGCGTTTGAAGCTATTGCAGCAGCTTTGTCTGGAGCGGGACCTGTTAATCCGCAACATAGATTGTGCAGCTTTCGCGCTTTTTCGCTCTAAGATAAATGAGAATTCTCCGCTACCTGAAAGCCAGGACTTGTTTCAGATATACCTTGGTGGTGATGAAGCATTCATCAACACAATTCGTGACGGACGACTGGATGAGATCAAGATCTTCCCCAACCGTATTTCAGAAATTCTCCGGAAGAACTCCTCCCGTATGGAAAATTCACTTCCCTCATTCCTGCAATTGTTTGCCAAAGATCCGGATGGCGTAGCACATGCGGAAAGTGATTCTGAACATACTGAATCCTTTGCTCAACTCAAAGAAGAATTGGGCTGGATATGCGCACAATTTACCCTGCATTTACGTATAAAAAATTACAGCACAGAGAGTCAAATTGAAGTTCATGGAATCTTTGGACCTATGATACAGTGGGATGGAGTAGTCTTCCGGACACGTTCGTTTCCTTTGCCTGAAGCACAAGCCTTTGCTGAGAGATCCGGAGATGGCTTAATCTTTTCCGCAAAACCGGAAACTTCGTCCAATGATGTAATCACAACTCGCATATCAAATGATATTAAGACTCCGGACACCCTTGAAGAATTGATGGTGGAAGCGAAGCTACGGGAAGAATCTAACGTAAAGACTCTTAAAGAAAATCCAGAAGCAGAGTCAAATACTTCCGAAGAAATGGAAGAGAACATAAAGACAGCAAGTTATTTGGCGTCAACCGATCCGCAAGCATCACTTCTTTCACTGATCGAACGCAAACATTGGGGAATACTGGGTGAATTGCGCAAACAAGCTGAAATATTTCTCGAACCACACCGGCTGAGTCTCTATCACGAAATCACTCCATGGAGACGCTTTTTACGCCGAAATCGTGGCGCAGTGGCGGTTGCCGCAAGTTTTTTGATCATGATTTCCGCCGGTTTCGTCTGGCAGACAAATGCAAAATTGGAACTGCTGAAAAAGGAAATAGCACGCACTGAGCGTCTGGTACAAGTTGAGCTAAGGCGCGTATTACCAAAAACTTCTGCCTCCGGAGTCAAGACGATGCTGCTGGAACTGCAAGAAAAAATTCAAAAACAAAAATCCTATATTGAAAACAGTAAGAAATTTGAAAAACGCGACTATAAAAATTTGCTTTTTCTCAAAAACATTTCTGCATTACTGGAAGTGGACGCGCCGTTTGAAGTTGATAGTTTGGAATATGCACCGGAAAGATTCTCGCTAAGCGGTACAATTGACAGTTACGATCGACTCCAAATTCTCAAGAATAATTTGCAGGAAATTGAAGAATTTAAGGGCAAGCGAATCATCGAAAGCAACCGAAAAAGTCCGGAAGGAATTGTTTACAGAATTTCCATTGAACTAAAATAAACACTAACTTTTTAACTATTTTTCCGCACGTGAACTCAAGAACAAAGAACCCCAACAAAAAACTCCCAGCCATAAACGGCAGCGGACAGGGCTATTTCACTCAGCCGACAGTTTTCCAAAATCAACTCGTCTTTGTCTGCGAAAACGACTTGTGGCAAGTCCCTCTGGAAGGAGGTAGAGCCCAGCGCCTAACCAGTTCTCGCAGCGAAACTCATTCACCTGCTTTTTCGCCAAATGGACATTGGATAGCCTGCTGCACCATGGAAGAAGGTGAGCATGATGTTTATTTGATGGAATCCAGTGGAGGCCCCCTCCAGCGATTGACCTGGTTAAACAGCGTAACACACATCGTGGGCTGGTCTCATGACGGACAATATATTTGGTTCCGCAGCACGCATCAGGCTGTTCACAGTCACGGCAGCGACTCCTGGCTTTTTCAGGTTTCACTCAATGGCGGTCCTGTGGAAAGTTTGCCTTACGGTCCGGCAATGGCAGTGAATCAGCAGTTGAGCGGTAAAATGGGAATCGTGCTGGGTCGCAACACCCTTAGTAATTCACGCTGGAAACGCTATCGAGGAGGAATGACCGGAGAAATCTGGGTTGATGTGCAGAACACTGGAAATTTTAAACGTTTGTTTCGCGATCTTCAGGGGAACCCTGTGCGCCCGTTTTGGATTGGAAAAAGGCTCTGGTTTATTTCAGATCACGAAGGTGTTGGCAATTTGTTTTCCTGTACCGCTCAGGGGAAGGAATTACGTCAGGAAACTTTTCAAAAAGAATATTACGTGCGTTTTCCGGTAACAGATGGGAAAACACTTGTTTACCACGTAGGCGGTGAATTATGGAAACTTGATCCCCATGAAACAAATTCACCAAAAAGTGAGAGTCAATTAAACATAGGCTGGCATTCGACAAAAACCCGTTTGCAGCGTCGGTTTTTTTATGGTGACTCATACTGGGAAGAAACCATGCTCCACCCTCAGGGGCACGAAGTAGCTCTAACGGCTCGTGGAAAATTATTCTCTATGCCGCTTTGGGAACAGGCAGTGCGTCAGCACGGAATTCGTGACGGGGTACGCTACCGCTTGCCGTGTTGGTTGTCTAACGGAAATTTAGTTGCAATTTCAGATGCATCAGTGGTACAGAGCAAAACAAAAAAACTTTCTTCAATCGAAGAACAACTAGATGTCTTCGAGCCTTTTCCGTCTGAAACACCGGTTTATTCACACAAACTTCCTCCCGGACGCATGCAGGAAATTTCGGTCTCACCGCGTTACCCGCATCTTGTGCTGACAACAAGCCGGATGGAGCTTTTTTTGATGAATGCGGAGACAGGTCGGATATATAAACTTGATGACTCAAAAGTGCGTGAAATCCGTGAAATCGTTTTTTCTCCAGATGGAAGATGGCTGGCGTACACAAAATATTTGAGTTTAGAATTAACAGCTATTTTCCTGCTTGATCTCAAACCTTCTGCAACCGGGATACGAGTTAAACCTGCTGAACCTGTGCAAATAACTCAGCCTGTACGCTACGATTTCAGTCCGGCTTTTGATCCGGAAGGACGCTGGCTTTATTTTCTTTCATCAAGAACATTCAACCCGATTTGGGACACCGTTCAAACCGGCACCTCATTTTCCCGTTCAATGAAACCGTATCTTTTGACACTGAAAAAAGATACTCAAAATCCTTTTGTGCCAAAACCGCATGCACCTGGAAGAGAACTGGGAGAATCTGCAGCCAGTGGCGCAAATCAAGAATTTCAGGATGCAAAAAAAATCAAAAATCAAAAATCTCAGGCACAAAACAAAATCTCTGTTGAAATTGATTTAGACGGAATCTCTGATAGAATTGTTGAATTTCCGGTTTCTGAAGGAGTTTATGAGCAAATAATAGGTCTTTCAAACAAAGTTATTTACAGCGAATTCCCACTTACAGGCACCGTCGACGATTTGGCATCAGAAGATGATGCAGGAAAGGACGAAGGTATTTTATGGATTTACGATTTTGAGAAACAGGAAATTGAAACCATAGCTGAGAATGTAGGCTTTGTGCAAACTTCCTTAGCAGATGAATCCGAAAATTCTTCACGCACCATGCTTTACAGTTCCGGTGAAAAGTTACGGGTATTTGAGGCAGGAGTTCCTGTTCCGGAAGAAAATAAAGCTGAAAAACATTTTTCGCGCAAAAGTGGATGGCTTGATTTGAGCCGCATCCGGATTTCGGTACAGTATCAGAAAGAGTGGGCACAAATGTTTCAGGAGTCCTGGCGTTTGCAAAAAGAATTTTTTTGGACTGAAGATCTTTCAGGTGTTGATTGGGAACGCGTGTACCAACGCTATGCCCGTTTGCTGCCCCGAATTGGTTCCCGTTCTGAACTATCTGATTTAATATGGGAAATGCAAGGAGAACTGGGTACATCTCACGCTTATGAGTATGGAGGTGATTATCCTCATGCACCACGTTATCCTGTAGGTTGTTTAGGTGCAGACCTTGTTTTTGACTCAAAACGGCGTTCGTGGATTTTTCAAAAAATTTACTCTGGAGACATCTGGAAAACCAACGAGCATTCTCCGTTGGCTGAACCCGGTGTCGCGGTAAAAGAAGGAGATCAACTCCTGGCAGTCGGCGGAGTTCCGGTAGATGAACACAAAACTCCGGGAGAATTGCTCGTGCACCAGGCAGGTCAGTTTGTTCCGTTGACTGTTATCGAAGGAAATCAGAAAAAAAAGGGAGCAAAAAGGAAAGCGAAGGAAGCACGCCAAATCGTGGTAAAAACGCTCTTCGGAGAACAGAAAGTTCGCTATCGGGAGTGGGTCAGGAATAATGTGAAAACCGTTGAATCACTGACTGAAGGCCGTGTAGGCTACCTGCATCTTCCGGACATGAGTACACATGGAATAGCAGAGTTTCATCGAGGATATTTAGCCCAGGTTGATCGTGAAGGTTTGATTGTTGATGCCCGTTATAATGCAGGCGGAATGGTATCACCGCTCATTCTTGAAAAATTAGCGCATCGACATCTGGGTTATGACGTGCCGCGCTGGGGATCCCCTGAGTCTTATCCATATCATACACTGCGTGGTCACCTGATAGTGATTGCAAATCAATTCACCGGTTCTGACGGTGATATGTTCACAACAAGCTTCCGGCAACTGCAACTTGGACCTTTAGTTGGTAAACGAACCTGGGGCGGTGTGATCGGCATTGACGGTCGTTACCAATTGGTGGATGGAACAACAACAACACAGCCTCAGTATTCCATCTGGTTCCATCACGCAGGTTGGTCGGTTGAAAATCATGGGGTTGATCCTGATATTGAGGTGGAAGACACACCACAATCTTTTGTCAAAAATGAAGACCCGCTGCTTGCGCGCACAGTTCAAGAAATGTTGCGCTTGCTTAAAGAAAAACCTGTTCAGTCGGTGAGTTATTCTCCGTCACCAAGACGTTTGCTTCCGGAGTGAATTTTAGAAAAAATTCTCATTATTTGAAAACATTCCTCCAAGTTCATTTTCAGGGGTTTTTCTTAAAACTAAATAACTATATGCAACTGAATGGAGCAGTACCTCCGGGAAGAATATTCATTGCTGCAAAAAGTTAATCCGATTTTCCACTTGTAAATTTGATCAATTTTTGAGAGCATTATCTGATCACAAATAATTATTGCCAAGACTTCTCTTCAAAAATTCTTCCATGCTACAAACTATTCAACCGCTGATTGATCTTGCCAATACTGATCTGGATTTGCAGACGAACATCTTTTCAAGGTCACATTTGGAACGCCAGATCGAAACGGCAAGATCTGTTGTTGACCAACATCAAAAATTATTTGAACAAAAATATAACGAACTGGACCTCTTGACCAGTGAAGGCAAAATAGTAAAAAACAATATTGAAATTCAGGAGCAACTGATAACCCGTCTGGATGCTCAGGTTCCGAAGATCCGAAACGAAAAAGAATTTGCCGCCAGCAAAACCCAGTTAGAGGAAGCCCGCAAAATGTTGGGCTTATTGGAAGATAAATTGCTTGAACTGGATATGAAAAAAGAAGACCTGGAACAGGAAATTGAAACAATTAATTCCGAACTTACTGAATCAAATTCCACATTTCAACAGGAAACCTCAGGACTCCTGAAAAAACAGGAAAAAGCAGAAAAGAAGATTGCCAAATTGGAGCCACGACGAAACCGTCTGCTGAAAAAACTTCCCCAAAACATCAAACGATTTTATGAGCGCTGCCAGGAAAGTGGAATTTCGATGCCGGTCTGTGCCATTCAGGACAAAAGTTGCAGTGGCTGTCACATGGTGTTATTACCACAATTGGTCAATGAATTGATGGCTAACCCAAACTCCCACAAAAATTGCCCAAATTGTTCACGCATTTTGTACTACCCTGAAGTTGAGGAAGAAGTGGAGTCCTGAGCTGGATCTTTTTGAGTAGGCTTTTGTATTAGATGTTGAACGAACTCTGCTTCAACAACATACAATCATGACAAGAAATGTTGGCGCTGCTTTTATTTTCACTAACATTTTTTTTAGGATGCAGTTCTTCGGTACCTTCAGGATTTTTATATCCTGCTGAAAAATCAATGGAGGTGCGCTACCTTTGTCGTTTACCATATCTGGACGCAACCGCTCCCCATCAATCATGGAGCAAATCAGCCCCTGCCTGGGTCATTCTCAATGAAAAAAAAGTCATCGTTTATTTTAAGAATGACCGCACCTTTTCTTTCCCTCGAACCTCAGAAATCACACTTCTTTCCGGCAAGTATCGATGTACCATATGAAAATGTTTACCTGAATTATTCGGCGTTATAAAGTGTAAGTATCCCCTTTTAGCACTGCGGCAAAAACATCACGATCGACATTACCACCGGAAGCAATTACCGCCACTTTACGGCTTTTAATTTTGGATGATTCCTGTACCGCAGCCGCAAATGCCGCAGCACCGGCGCCTTCGCAAACATTATGAGTGCATTCATACAACATGCGCATGGCTTCAGCAATCTCGCTGTCAGTAACCTCCACAATCCGCTCAACACCTTTCCATATCATTTCAAGCGCCGATTGTTCCGGAATTCTGCAGGCCATTCCGTCAGCGATTTTGGTACTCACCGGTGATTCAACAGGACGTTTGCAACTGAATGACTCGGCATAGGCATTGGCATGTGCTGATACAACTCCAACAATTTCAGTCTTCAAATTCAATGCATCCCTTGCGGCAAGCATTCCGCAAATTCCGGATCCCAAACCGATGGGAACGTAGACAACATCAGGATCCTTGACTCCTCTTAGTAATTCCAAACTGTATGTGGCAACTCCGGTGACTAATAATGGGGCAAACGAAGGTACCATTTGCAGTTCTTCTTCATGAGCCAGATTTTTCGCAAATTCACGAGCAGTTTGAAAATCATCACCATGCTCAAGTAGCTTCACACCAAGCGAACGCATAGCTGCATTTTTCTCAACACTGTTTCCGTGAGGAACTACGATAGTCGCGGGAATTCCGTAACGCCGTGCAGCAAAACCAACTGACTGCCCGTGATTTCCGCGGGTCGCACTGACGACACCTTTAGGTTTTTTTGAGGATAGTGAGAGATGAGCGAAATAAACCAAACCTCCACGGATCTTGAAAGAACCATTCGGAGTATGGTTTTCGTGCTTGACCCAGACTTCTGTGCCTAATCGTTCGCAAAGCAAAGGCCAGCAATATTGAGGAGTGGCCTGCATTTCCGCATAAACAATACGTGCGGCAGCTTCGATCTCATCAAGTGTAATTGTCTCCATATTTAGAAAATTTCTTCCCTTTTTGACTAACCGATCAATTCCCCCATCACCTCGTTTATCAACCGTAATCCGGCTTGATCTTTGAGAGTCAGAATAGATTCAGGATGAAATTGCACAGAAGCAACCGGCAGTGTTTTGTGTCGAAGCCCCATAATCAAGCCGTCTTCTGTTTTGGCGGTGACTTCCAGGCAATCCGGAAGTGAATCCGGATCCACATAAAGACTGTGATAGCGTCCTGCGCTGAAGGGGTTTGGCAACCCAGAATAAAATGAGTCTCCATTGTGAATAATCTCAGCAGATTTACCATGAACCGGATGCTCAAGAGTCAGCAATTTTGCTCCAAAATGTTCGGCAATGCCCTGGTGTCCGAGGCATACACCAAAAATGGGAATAGCCCGTGCGAGCGCCTCACCTACAAGTTCCGGCACATTTTGTTCGCTTGGAAAACCCGGACCCGGTGAAATGAAAAGCAAATCCGGAGCGACTTCGTCCAGCATCTTATATGGGAATCCGGAGCGGAGTGTGATAACTTTTGCACCGGTTTGCCTTACATAGCCAGCTAAAGTATGTACAAAACTATCCTGATTATCGACAAATAAAACAGTTTTTGCCTCACCTGTCTGGGGCAAATTTAAGTCAACAGAAGCAGACGGTTTTTTGCCCAAAGTCGCGCCTAAAAAAGCTGAAGCCTTGATGTGAGTTTCGCGTTCTTCTGTCGCCGGATCTGAGTCATAAAGCAATGTCGCGCCGGCACGCACTGTTGCCTGCCCGTTTTTAAGGTGAACTGTGCGCAAAGTCATTCCGGTGCTGACATAACCGTTAAACCACAAAAAACCGATACATCCGCTGTACCAACCACGCGGTGAATTTTCAATATTTTCAATTGTTTGCATAGCCGCCGGTTTTGGTGAACCGGTTACAGTGCACGCCCACATGTGAGTCAAAATTGCATCGACTGCATCCCTGTCTTTGTTCAAAACACCTTCCAAATGATCAACTGTGTGAATCAGCCGCGAATAACGTTCCAGCAAGCGCCGACCTATTAAGCGTACACTGCCCGGCTCACAAATTCTGGCCATATCATTGCGGTCCACGTCAGTGCACATCGTAAGTTCTGATTCTTCTTTTTCCGAAGAAATAAGATCTTTGATCCGTTCAGCAGTTTCCATCGGATCATTACCGACCGGTACAGTTCCGGATATGGGACTGGTTTCAAAGCGATCTCCTTTTACACGTACATACATTTCCGGAGAAGCTCCAACCAGTTGTTCGGTTCCCATGTTGATCAAAAAACTGTATGGGCTGGGATTTTGTTCACAAATTCTTTTGAATAAAGTTGAGGGCTGTTCCGAAAATGCAGTAGAAAACACTTGCGACAGTACGACCTCAAAAAAATCCCCGCGCTGACAACCCTCCTGTATATTTGCCACTTTCTGCTCAAACTCACCAGCTGCGTGATCACACTTTATTTTTCCATCTGCTTCAGCTGAAACAACCGGAAATTCATCTCCCGTGTTCCACCAGCTTTCAGTCATACCGTCTGGAGTATCGATGTGATATTCTATTTTATAAGCCTCTTCCTTTTGCCGGTCAACAACCACCAATTCAACCGGTAAAAACAAATGGATATCTGTTTGTTCAGGATTGCGATTGTGTTTGGCTTCAATATTTTCAAATTGAAAAACCAAATCGTAACCAAATGCGCCATACAGTCCAAGATAAGGATCATCGCTGCGGAACAATTCAAAAATTTTACGTACCACAGAAAACACACTTGGCTGACGACTTCTTTCCTCTTCCGGAAAGAAATCCGGCCTCGGCTTCACCTTACCATAAATTTTTTCTGCTTGAAAATCCGGTGCATCCTCAAAAACCAGTGATTCAAGATGCGGATGATTCTGCAAAGCAGGTGCAATCAATTTCAGCAGACGTGTACCATTTGGATTGAGTGCGTTGATTTCAAACTGCTGTTTCCTGGCAATCAGTTCAAGCGCAGGATGTACAAAACCCAAATCCCAACGTGAATAACGGTCCGGAACTTCGTAATTACTGACAAAAAGCGCGCCTTTTTTGGTATCAATATATTGAAAAATTTTGTCGAGAGCATGTTCAGCATCCAAAGGAGTTATTCCCTTTTCGATTTTTACGCCGCCCTCAGTTGTAAATGTTGAGTTGTTCATGGTAAATGTTCAATGGATCACAGCCTGTTTTCAGGCAACTAAAAAATAGTGGCTTATTGTAACAGACCAGGATTTATCTGCAACATGCATCATACAGGGAGTTCGGCAGTACTTGTGCGCGATAAAACATAAAAAGCCTAGCTGTTTGCTATGTCACGGACGTTTCGCACAAACTCTTTGACTTTTGACAGATCTTTAATCCCCGGTTCGCTTTCCACACCACTGCATACATCAACACCCCATGGATTTACTTTTTTGACTGCCTCTGATACATTTTCAGGTGTCAGCCCACCTGCGAGAATCAGCTGCCCCAAACCGGACACGGACTCCGCCATTTTCCAGTTAATTGTTTGACCGGAACCTCCGTAGTGAGTTTTGCTGTAAGCATCCAGCAAAAATGTTTTCTGGCCGTAATCCTGAATTTGCTGCACCTTAAATTCCGGAGAAACACGAAAAGCTTTAAACCAGGATACTGACAGTTTTTTGCAGTGTTGAAGACTCTCATCTCCATGCAGTTGTGCCCAGTTCATTCCTGTTTCACGCATGATGCTTTCCAGCAAATCCGGGGATTCATTGACAAAAACCCCCACCGTTGTCACCGATTTCGGAAGAGCACTAACAATTTCCTGCGTTTTTTCCGGAGTAACGTAACGTGAAGAACCAGGCCAGCAATTTAGTCCAAGCCAATCCGCACCCAATTCAACACAATTTAAAGCCTGTTCACGACTGGTCAAACCGCAAATTTTAATTATTGGAGATGGAAAAGTGTAATTCGTTTTCATCAGCTTCTGGATTGGATTTTTTAAATTGAAACGCTATAATATGCTGTTATTCTAAGATACGAAGACTCATAAAACAAGCAGCGAATAATTCCAAATTAACCAATGTTGCTCAAAATTCTGCCTATACTTGGCATGAAGACACGTAGCCTGAATAAAATAAAAACAGTTGATCAATCTAAATTCGTGAAGATAACCGGCACAATAAATTATCCGAAAATGCGATTCAGCATAATTACTATTTTGCTGACAGTGCTCTGTTTTTTCCTGGCATCCTCTTCAGCGTCAGCCCAATGCTGGACCAGTGACTTGAGTGAAGAAGATCAGTTGGCAGTGGCACGTGAAACATTTGCGGATGGACTGTATTCTGCGGCAAGTGAAACCGCAAAATGTTATTTGGATAATTTTAAGAAGGGAGCAGCTCGTGAAGAAGTGTTTTTCCTGCGGGCAGAAGCTTTACGAAAAGGAGGTGATTTACAGGGATCAATAAAAGCCTATGATGAACTGAAAATAAATTATCCCCAGAGCATGTCTTATTTGGATAATGCCATGCTGCAACAAGGAATTTCTCTGGTCCTGAATAGGAAATATACTGCCGCTATTAAAATCCTGAATTCATTACTGCAAGATTATCCAGAATCCAAACTAAGGGATGAAGCTAACTATTGGCTGGGTTATGTAACTTCATATAATGCTGAACATTTCCGAAAAAAGAGTAAAAAAAAGGCCCTGCTGGAATATGAAGCTTCCACACAGTATTTCATTAATGGTGATCCAACAGGATTAACCCAAAAACAACAGCAGGAGCGTTGGTATTTAATTGGACGTGCATGGTGGTTTTTAGATGAGATCTCAAAAGCTGCTGATGCGTGGAATCAATATCTGAAACATTCAAAGTCAATCAAACCGGTTCAGGCTTTGAATCTCAAATATCAGTTAGCATCAAGGTTTCAGCAGGCAAAAATATATACAAAATCTGAAAGCTGGTTCGCAAGAATTGTTTCAGAACATCCGGACTCCAAATTGGCAGTATCGTCTACTTTTTGGCGTGCAGAAATGGCTTATGCAGCAGCACTTCAGCAAACAAAAACTGAGGATCTGGACCTAAAATCCATCAACCGCCTGGTGAAACATTACAGACTATACATTGACCACAAAGACAAAGAGCACCTGGCGCTGTCTTATTATCGAATTGGTGTTTTAGCACAAACCCTCCAGCCAAATGAAACCATTTCTGCATTTCGAAAATATTTAAGCACAAAGGACAAAACTTACGTAAGTGAAGTTCAGTACCGTTTAGCTTACCTCTATATTGAAAGCAAACAGCTAAAAAGGGCAATCGAGATCTTCAATCAATATTTAAGTACAAAGGACAAAACTTATGCAGATGAGCTACAGTACCGCTTAGGATACCTCTATCTTGAAACTAAACAGCAAAAAAAGGCGATCGAGACCTTTAATAAATATCTGACACGTGGCAATGCAAAACATAAAGTAGAAATCCAAATCCGACTGGGATACCTCTATATTGAATCTAAAGAATTAAAAAAGGCGATTGAGATCTTTAATCAATACCTGGCAAATGGTGACATGACACATGTCGCAGAAATCCAAATCAGGTTGGGTTATCTTTACATTGATACAAATCAGCAAAATGAAGCGATTAAGATATTTCAAAAATATCTCGCCAGTGGTAATACTGAACATGTTGCAGAAATCCAAATCAGGTTAGGTTACCTCTATCTTGAAAGCAACCAACAAAAAAAAGCGATTAAGATTTTTGAACAATATCTCGCCAGCGGAGCAATAGATCATTCGGCAGCAATTCAACTCAGGTTAGCGTACCTTTATGTTGAAAACAAACAAAATTTTCTGGCAATTTCTTTACTGGAACAAGTTCGTCTTCTTCCGGATTACCAGCAAAATTCCGAAATTCTGCAAACATTAATGGTGCTCTATCGAGACACTGTTTCCAAGGAAAAGTATGTACAATTTCTTTTGGGAGTCAGAAGTGATGCCAGGCTGGAAGAAAAGGAACGTCACGGATTTCAAACTCAGCTGATTCTTACTTATTATGAACAAAAAAAGTGTGAGAAACTGCTGGCAGAATTAAAGAACAAACCGGGCTATTTGCAAAATTCCAAGAATACAAATCAAGAGGAGTGGCAACATTTACTCTTCTTGAAAGGCAGTTGTTTGATTGAAACAAAAAGATGGGAAGATTCTCGTATTGTTTTCCGAAAAATACGTGAGACTGAAAAATATCGTGAGCAATCAATCCAGATGTTGTTGGAGGCACACAAACAGTTAGAAGACTGGAAGTCAATTACATGGGAATTTCAGGATGTGTTTGACAGAAAATCTCCTGTTTTGACAATTCCATATTTTCAACTTTGGATATTTGCGGCGCAACGTAGAACAGATTTTCAGCGTCTTGAGCGTATAAAAATTATTTTTGAACGCTGGAAAAAAGCATTTCCTGAAGATTCACAAAACTTAACACAGCTCAATCTATACATCTACAGCACTCGTTTGCAAGACTTGACCGCTCAGGAAAACTGGAAGGAGGTTTCAGCTCACATTCGTAAAGGGGTTAAGTCAGGAAACATCACCCTGAATGAACAATATTTTTCTCAACTTCTCTTTGCAGAACAAAAACTGGAAAATTGGGTCGGTGTTCTAAGTGCATATTCTCTCTTAAGCAAACATGCCCCGGAACGTGCAGAGAAACTGGATATACTGATCAGCCAGGCCAAAGCTGCTGAGAAACTTGGTGATAAAGAGCTTTCACTTTCGTTTTATCGAAAAGCCTTAAAAGCAAAACCTCAAACTGAAAAAGACAGAAAGAAACAGGATGAAATCAGTAAATTTCTGGCAGAGGGCGCTTTTCAAAAATGGATTGAACAGGAAGAATGGACGAAAGTCACTAAAGCCATCCACCAGGAAGTCCGGGCAAAAAAGAGAATCCTGAATGATCAAAATTTTGATCTGTTGCTCTATGCTGAAAAAAAGAAATCCGGAAACAAAAAATATAATGGAATCCTTGATGCCTATGCTCTGTTGGCAATTTATAACAAAAAAAAGCTAGCAATCGAAGCACAGATTGAGCAAGCAATAGCCGCAGAGAAGCTTGGGAAAAAAGAGCTTTCCATGCAATTTTATCGCAAAGCCTTGGAGGTTAAACCACAAACTGAAATGGATAAAAGCAAGCAAGATGAAATCAGAAACTTCCTGGCGCAAAGTTCTTTCCAAAAACTGATTGACCGTAAAGAATGGTCAAAAGTCACCAAGATAATTTACAAGGAGGTACAGGAAAATACTAGAACCCTGGATGACAAAAATTTTGAGCTGTTGCTTTATGCAGAAAATAAAAAACCCGGTAGAGAAAAATATAATGGGATACTTGATGCCTATGCTCTGCTGGCAATTCATGATAAAAAAAAGACGCATACTATTCAAGCGCAGATTGACCAGGGATATGCTGCTGAAAAATTAGGTGGTTATAAACGCGCAAAAGGATATTACAGAAGTGCTCTCAAAAAGGTGCCTGACAAAAATGTTGACCTGGTACTACAGTTAGTAGGAGAACTAACCCGTCTCTATGAGCGTTCCAAGGATTACGAATCTCTGGTACGTACCTACAAGCGTGCCTACAAAGTCCTGAAGAAAAGTTCACGCCCAAAAAAGGAATATCAAACTTATGCCTATCTCATCGGCTACCATCAATCTTCTCACCTGAAACAAACTAAAACAGCCAGAATTTGGATGATGCGTGCAGATGGAGGCGGCGCCTCAACTCAGGAATTACAGGCGGCTTTCTGGGTGGCACAACTCGACCGTGAAGCAAATAAAAGGGATAAAGCACTGAAACGGCTCAAAGAGTTGGCAGGCAGGAAAATTTCGAAAAAATCGTCCATGTACGTTCAGATCCACTTTGAACTAGGCACATTGTATCATATCAAGGAAAAATGGAAATCCGCGTTACGGCACTATCGAATTGTGGCAAAGGCTCGTGCTCCGGCCAACTTAAAACAATTTCAAAAAGCAGCTAAACAAAAGGCTAAAGAGATCGACAATTATCTAAAATCTACTGGAGTTTCGCAGTGATGAAACTGTGGGTCATTCAGAGTTCTACAGCAAACAGCATGTCAGCTTTTTTCGGTTTTGCAAGGAACACACTAAAACAACGTGTGTGGCATATTTGCATGTTTGGACTGTTATCACTATTTGTGGGATTGCTGCCGTTTAAGGCATTTTCAGCTGAACCGTCTACGCTTAATAATATTACAGTAAAAGGCCAGGTGAGGCTCTCTTCCGGAACGGTGACATCTCCGGAAGGATTGGATGTAGTGTTATTGAAATTTGTACTCAATCCGGAAGGCGCGGTGACTCCTGTCGGACCACAAGGGCGCGTTAAAACAAAAACGAACGGTAATTTTGAGTTCGTGAATGTCAACGCCGATTTACGTGCGGGTTATCAACTTGGAACTCGAGTCGAGGGGAAATTATACAGTTCAAAAATATTTTTTATAAAATCCGGAGAAACACTCATTGAAACAAACATATTAATTCCGGGCATTTCTACTGCAGTCGAAAAACTGGAAACTTCACAGGTGTCACTTGTAATTGAATCTGGATTAGGCACAGTTACAGTGACTGAAGTTCTGGTCTTAAGCAACTCCTCTTCAGACAGAATTGATACCAGACCACAGCCTCTGGTGCAGAACCTCCCCAAAGGAATAAAACATTTCCGCATGATGGACAATAAATCCCCAAACGCCGTGAAACATCAACTGGAGGAGAATGTTTTAAAAATAGAACATATTTTTCCTATTGGAACAACACAAATTATATATCAGTATATCCTGACCTCCTGGTTTGGCAGTTTGGAAATAAACAGGGAATTTTCCCACTCGTTGGATAAAGTCAGTGTTTTTACGCCAATCGATCGTTTGCAAATAAAGTCCGACGAACTTATTTTTTCCGGCAGACAGATTTTAAATGAAACAACTTTTCTTTCATGGAAAAGCAGGGCTTCTGACTCGAATCAACTTAAATTCAAAATCAGCAATGTTCCGGAAACTTCGCTTCAGTATGCTGGTGTTTCAGGAGTTATACTAATTTTACTGCTTGGTGCAGTTACCCTGTTTTACCGGAAACGTTTAATAAAGAAAAACTAAAACAATAATACTTTCCGGAGAAAAAATATGACATTCGCCAAGGGTTCAGGTATTCCCGCTACAGACTGGCAAAATCCACAGACACGTCAAGCGATGTTAGCGTGTCTGATTTTAGTCCTGGCAGCGCTGCTCTATTACAACTTTTTGTTGACTCCAGAGTTGAAATTTAAACAGCAATTGACAACTCAGATTCAGCAAATTAAAGCAGGCCTGATTCGAGTACAGGCAGCAACCAAAAAATTCGAGCAAGAGAATAGTTTGCAATCTTTACAGGACAGAGAAAGCACCCTATCACAACTCTTGCCCAGCCAGTGGGAGCGTGCCGAACTTTTACGCCGGCTCACAAAGGCAATAATGCAAAATGGTCTGCAGTTTGAAGAACAGATCTTTGAAGAAAGCGCCCCTCAAGCTCTGATTCAGACTCTGAAAATTCGGTTAAAATTGAGCGGAGAATATGCAAACTTTCAACAATTTCTTAAACAGTTAAAACAAGGACCAAGTTTGCTGGTGCTTGAAAAACTGCTGCTGGTAAATTCCACGCCTGCTGAAAAAGAACCAAAACTAAAAATTGAAATGGTATTATCCGCACACAAAAGGCTGGAGCTTCCTGAAAACCAGGATAGCCTATGACAACTGAAAAGCGGCTAGTGACGCTAATCCTTCTTTTCCTGTCTGTGTTTTACGGAGTCCCCAATACAAAAAGTAGTTTGGCAGAGACCTCCTCCAAGATAACGCAAAGAAATCCCTTTGGTAGTTTGCTGCCGGAAAACAAGAACTCAGTTAAACGCTCCCTATCACTTTTAAAATCGACTTCGATAAAAAAACGCTCTTCCATAAAAAAAAAGGAAGCCCTGAGAAAGAAAGTGCTGAAAAAGAAAGTTCTTGCAAAAGTTGTATCTCAGGTATCTGAATTACAGCCTCCAGTAGAAA
>DTUH01000046.1 GCA_012964265.1 Candidatus Lambdaproteobacteria bacterium | reverse complement strand
ATTTCAGTTGCTCGATGACTCAAAGCTTCACATGCATCCTGTGAAACAAAGTCCTCCAAGACTAAAAAACCTTCCTGTTCAAACAATTCAATCTGCTTTTGTGTCAAAATCATAGTTTACTTGATCATCATGAAAAAAAAGAGTAGCCTTTTCCGGAAAGCAAGCTTTCACTGAAAATATTTTTTCTGTACCGGGGCAGACTTGATTAGGTCGAGTCTGTGTTTCATTTCTCAAATTAGAGTGGCATATGTTGTGGGAAGGATTCAAGCTAATGGGTGTAGGCATGGCAACTGTCATGCTGTTTTTGTTGGTGATGATTGCCTGCATTGAATGGGTCAGGCACCTAAATCGCGACTTCACTGCACTAGAACAACAAAAACAACAAGAGCGACGAAAATCCAGCAAAACCCTTACAAAATCGGAAGCATTGCCCACAGTTCCGGTTGAAGTTTTTGCGGCAGCAATAACAACTTTCGAGTCAGATAAAAATACTTCTTAACTGAAATTATTTCATTGCTTAAAACTAAAACCCAAAGGAAAAACATCATGGCCAAAAAACGAGTTGAGTTTATGGACACATCTTTCCGAGACGGCTTTCAATCCGTTTTCGGTGCAAGAGTCGCGACCAAAGATTTTATGGCGCCTCTGGAAGCTGCTGTTGAGGCGGGAACAACCTACTTTGAAGCAGGCGGTGGAGCACGTTTCCAAAGTCTGTTCTTTTATTGTAACGAATCGGCCTTTGACATGATGGATGCTTTCCGCAAAACGGTTGGGCCGGAGGCGAATTTGCAAACCCTTGCACGCGGAATCAACGTGGTGGCACTCAGTCAGCAGCCGCGGGACATGATCGATTTACACGCGAAAATGTTCAAGAAACACGGTATCACAACAATCCGGAACTTTGACGCATTGAACGATTTACGCAATTTAAAGTATTCCGGTGAGTGTATCACTAATCACGGTTTACATCATCAAATTGTGATTACCATGATGGATTTGCCTCCCGGTTGCGAAGGTGCGCATGACACTGAATATTATTTGAAAACCCTGCGCAATATTCTGGATTCGGATGTGCCTTTTGATTCGATTTGTTTTAAGGATGCCAGCGGCACGGCGAATCCCCGTAAAGTTCACGAGACTGTCAAAGGTGCGCGAAAAATGGTCCCGGAAGGGATGATTCTGCACCTGCACACGCACGATACCGCCGGAGCGTCGGTTAGCCAATACATGGGTGCGATTGAAGGCGGAATTGACAGGATTGATCTGGCGATGAGTCCGGTTAGCGGAGGAACGGGTCAACCAGATATACTCACCATGTGGCATGCCCTCAAGGGTACAGATTACACTCTGGACATTGATCCGGACAAAATAATTAAAGTGGAAGAAGTGTTTGCGGAAAGTTTTGAGGATTATTTTTTCCCTCCGGAATCGCGTATGGTATCACCGTTGATTCCGTTTTCTCCGATGCCCGGTGGGGCGTTGACTGCCAACACGATGATGATGCGTGATACCGGAACTTTGCATCTTTTTCCGCAAGTCATCAAGGAAATGTCTGAAGTTGTACGGCTCGGTGGTTTTGGGGCGTCGGTCACACCTGTTTCACAATTTTATTTTCAGCAAGCCTACCTCAACGTGACCCTGGGGAAATGGGAAAAAATAAATCCGGCCTACGGAAATATGGTACTTGGTTATTTTGGCCGGACACCAGTAGAACCGGATCCGGAAATTGTCAAGTTGGCTTCGGAACAACTCGACAAACCGATTTTCAAAGACGATCCTCTCGATATCCTTGACCCGGGAATTCCGAAAGCTGCCGAAGCACTCAAAAAAAATAACTTGCCGGAAACCGAGGAAAACCTTTTCATTGCCTCAAGCTGTGAAGCTAAAGGTATTGATTTTCTGCTGGGTAAAGGAAAAACTTCAATACGTAAAATTTCGGATGAAGCCGAAAAAGAAACTTCTACTCCGGCAAAAACAGCTGCATCCTCAGTACCATCAGGCCCAAGAGATTACACGATCACAGTAGATGGTCGTGCCTATCAGGTTCAGGTCAATGCTGGTGAAACACCGGCAGCAGTTTCTGTCCTTTCAAGAACTCCGGAATCTGCTCCGGCTGTTACGGAAATTTCCGGAATAGAAATCTCAGCACCAACTCCTGGAAACATTGTGCGGCTGGAAGTTGCGGTTGGTGACACCATCGCTAAAGAACAAACGCTGTTGGTGATGGAAGCCATGAAAATGGAATCGGAAGTAAAATCACCGCAAGACGGAGTTGTACAAACGATTCATGCACAAGCCGGAGACAAGGTACAAACTGGAGATGCATTAGTCACACTGAAAGGGTGAGACGATGCAATACAGGAAAAAGGCGGTTATGTTCAATTTACCCACCATCCAAATTTCACGAATTATAAGGGGGGTTCTGGCACGTGTTTTTGCAGTTCTGTTATTTTTGGGGTTGTCCGGAACTTTGTTTGCTCAGTCCAGTGACGATAAAATCAAAATCGTGATGCCAACTGACGCACGTGTAATCCGAGTCGATGCGAAAATTGATCAATGGGTTTATGCGGGTGATACGCTGGCGGTATTGAAGGATTCCAAAGGCGCGAAATTTAAGTTTCGAGCTGGGATTTCGGGACAACTTGTGTTTTGGCGGTTGCGAAATCTCAAACATTATGGAGCCGGAGAAACGGTGGGAATTCTGCGGATTGCTCCAGTGATTGTTGAGGAAATGGAGAGTAGTTCGTCGGTCGTTGCCCTGCCGGCTTTTAATGAAATGTTGCTCAACCTTTACAATTCTACCGGACTTGCCGCATTGTTTCGTGGACAGGGTTTGGATTGGACGGAAGGGTTTGGCCGCTTAATCATGATCGGTGTGGGACTCATCCTGCTTTATCTGGGTATTCGCCGCCAGTTTGAGCCATTGCTTTTGGTGCCGATTGGCTTTGGCGCTGTGCTTTCAAATATACCATTAGCAGGACTTTCGGAGCCTGGCGGACTCTTGTATTATATTTACGAATTCGGCATCACCACCGGAATTTTTCCTTTGATAATTTTTATGGGCGTTGGTGCAATGACCGATTTCGGACCGATGCTGGCCAACCCTAAAACTGCTTTGCTGGGAGGCGCGGCACAGTTTGGAATTTTCGGAACATTGCTAGGCGCACTGGCTTTGAACGGAATTCCAGGCATCGATTTTTCTCTCCGCGACGCTGCTTCCATTGGTATCATAGGTGGTGCAGACGGGCCTACTGCAATTTTTCTTGCCAGCCAGCTTTCTCCACGCTTACTCGGCTCCATCGCAATTGCGGCCTATTCCTATATGGCGCTGGTTCCTATCATTCAGCCTCCGATTATGCGTTTGCTTACTTCTCAAAAAGAGCGGGAAATTAAGATGACTCAGCTGCGTTATGTTTCAACTCGAGAGAAAATATTATTTCCGCTGGTCGCTCTAAGCCTCTGTGCATTGCTGCTTCCTTCAGCTGCACCGTTAATCGGCATGTTCATGTTTGGTAACCTGGCAAAAGAATGCGGCGTGATCAATCGTCTTTCGGACACAATTCAAAAATCATTGATTAATACTGTTACTATCTTTCTTGGACTTAGTATAGGCAGCAAATTGGCGGCAGGAGAATTTCTTAATCTTGAAACAGTTGGTATTCTAATTCTTGGCATGATCGCTTTTTCAGTAGGAACAGCAACCGGTGTGTTGATGGCCAAAATGATGAACAAACTGACAGCTGCACCAATCAATCCCTTGATCGGGGCTGCAGGAGTTTCTGCAGTACCAATGGCAGCCCGTGTGGTGAATCAGGTTGGACTTGAAGCCAACTCGCAAAACCATTTACTGATGCACGCCATGGGACCAAATGTTTCCGGCGTGATCGGCTCCGCAGTCGCGGCAGGTGTTTTGCTGGCAATGCTGTAAAAAACCAAAAAACCGAACTCTCCTGCTAAACCAACTGAGTCAAGCACCTTGCCGTTCGACAAACTCCGGATAAGCGTGCAAGCCAAATTCACTAACATCCACTCCATTATATTCTTCCTCTTCTGATACACGAATTCCCACAGTATATTTCAATACAGCCCAAACTGCCAAACTACT
>DTUH01000045.1 GCA_012964265.1 Candidatus Lambdaproteobacteria bacterium | reverse complement strand
TGCCGGAACGGGATTCGCACCCGTTGGAATATACGACCTTGCCCGGCCGCACTAAGCATCTTGTCAGATTTATTTAATCCGGTTCAAGCCTACATTGCTAGTTTAAATTGATTTAATTGATTTTTTTAAAAAAATGTATTGTAGAAGATGTTTCCCATAGCTATAGTAGGTTTACCGCGTTCTCTGAGTCTTCGCTAATCCGAGCTTCAGGAAGAAGTTAAAGACATCTTTGGAAGAGGATGCAGGCAGAAAGTTATTCAATTATAAATCTCAAAAAATAAATTCCATAAATATTTAAGACAAATTGGAGGAGCGAATGGTAAAAGTCGACATCGTGCGGGCAATTCAGCTGGGAACTGACCTAAAGTTCGGCGAAGCAGAAAAATTGGTCAACGATATGTTGGAAATGATCAAAGAAAAATTGGAAAAAGGTGAGGATGTACTCATTACAGGTTTAGGCAAGTTTGAGTTACGTAACAAAAAGGCTCGGCCCGGACGTGACCCTAAATCGAAAAGGGACTACGAAATCTCCGCACGACGCATTGTGACATTTCATCCCTCTAAAGTTTGGCGTGATGAATTAAACGATAATATTTAATTCATATATTTTCATGCAATTTAAAGCAGTTTGCTTTGATTTAGACGGCACATTGCTTGACAGTTTAGCAGATTTGGCAGATTGCACGAATCAGATACTCTTAAAACGCGGGTTTCCTGAACATCCTTTGGATGCATTTCGCTACTTTGTAGGTGACGGTGCGAAAATGCTGATGACCCGTGTCCTTCCTGAAGCAGACCGTAACGAAACACTCATTGAAGAATGCCGACAGGATTTTGAGACGGCATACCGTGAGTGCTGGGATAAGCAGACTGTGCCATATAAAGATATTCCTGAATTGCTTGACGCACTAAATAACCGCCAACTAAAATTGACGGTTCTCTCCAATAAACCACACGAGTTTACCCTCCTCACAGTTAAGCACCTTTTGCCGGATTGGGAATTTGAAATGGTTTTGGGTCAACGTGAAGGTGTACCACGCAAACCTGATCCTGCGGGAATGTTGGAAATTTGCCTACAATTGGAAATCTCTGCAGACTCTTTTCTTTATTTGGGTGATACTGCAACCGACATGAAAACTGCTGTCGCTGCAGGATGTTTTCCAGTGGGTGTACTTTGGGGCTTTCGTACTGAGGAAGAGCTGAGGGATAACGGTGCACGTGCTATCGTCAAAGCACCATTGGAAGTGTTGGATTTGCTAATTTAAAGCAAGCGGAATTCACTTTAATCCTGCACGCGAATCACTTACATTTCACCATATCCCTTATTTCGTAAGCGCTTCTTTTATCGATTCCGCCACAAACTGCGTCACCATTTTTTTACGGAAACCTAAAGTCATATCCGTATTGTCCATCGGTTTCGCCAACTTTGCCGCAACCTGTGCGGCAGCTTCAATCCGCTCCGCCGTGAGATGTTTCCCGACAAGCATTTCTTCCGCTTCATAGGCCCGCAATGGAGATGAAGTGACAGCCCCCAAAACAATCCGAATTTCAGCACAATTACCGTAATTACCGGGCCTTCCGGCGGCACAGGACTTTCCGGAATCTTCCAGACGCAACACCGTTGCCACACCCAGAATTGGAAAATCTATTGAATCACGTCTGCGCAATTTTTTGTAGTTCATCAGCCAGCCTTCATGTGAAGGTACTCGAATGGAAGTGAGCAGTTCGTCCGGAGTTTTGTTAAGGAAATCCGCACCGTCATTTTTGTAAAACTCTTCCGCCGGTATTGTGCGTTTACCTTCCGGACCCTCCAAATATAATTCCGCATTCAAAGCAATCACGACCGGAGCGCAGTCCGAGGAAGAGACTGCAAGGCATTTCGGACTGCTAAGTGCTACCCAGCAAATGTCTCCGTCTTTTTTCAGGCAAAAGCCCAGTGCTTTGCGCCATGGAAAAGTTTGATTGTAATAGTTGCAGCGTGTGTCCAAACACAAATTGCCGCCAATCGTTCCCATATTACGTAACTGCGGTGCCGAGACTAATCCCGCCGCCTGAGCCAAAGCCGGAAAACATTTGCGGATTTCCGGATTCTTCGCCACTTCACTCAAGGAAACTCCGGAACCGATTATCAATCCGTTCCCATATTTTTCCGCGACAATGGTGCTGAGTTCCTGCAAATCCCGCAACCCAATCAAAGTTTTTGGAGTGAACTGACGCCGTTTCATATTCGGAAATAAATCCGTTCCCCCTGAAACGAACATCGCCGACTCACCTAACTCCTCTTTCAGAGCCACGGCTTCAGCGATGCTGTTTGGAGCATGATATTCAAAAGGCGGTAAGCGTAACATTGAAAAATAGTATTTGTTAGTTATTGTAGAATTAGGAACCAAAAAGTCCGATCCACGGATATTCAAAAAACAAAATCATTTCCGCGCCTTCGTCTCCGGATGCCACTTCAAATTTGTATACTGATCCGGATTTTGTGACCAGACGAATTCCGGTTCCGTATGAACTCCGGATAGTTTCCCCAATTTCCCCGACTTCTTCCGCGACACTTCCCTGTTCCCAAAAAAACACAGCTTGAAGTGCTTGCTGAACATCCTGCAAGAGCCAATAATCCAGCTTTGTGTTTTCAGTACTGAAGTTCCAGCGGAGTTCTGTACCGTAAAATAATGTGTGTGCCGCCTGATAGCGGCTGAGCGGATATGAACGCAAACGGTCGGCTCCTCCGAGCGATTTGGAAGAACCATTTTTGTTGGCATTGAGTCGATTTTGCGCACTTTTGAGCGTTGCTGCTTCACAAGCCGCGTAACCTCCGCAGGCATAAAATCCCTGTGTGGTTTTGAGCGATTCCAAATCCGTATTGCCTTCCTGTCTCACATGCGCGTCGGAGCGGAAATAATGAAAAGCCCAGGTATTGTTTTCCGGAATCGGCAGATAATATGTCAACGCGAAGGTCATTGAGTCAAATGCCGCCCCTTGATTCACCGAAGGAAACCGATCCCTCAGAATCCTGATGTTCAAACCATCCCGGGGATCTCCATAATCGTCGGTAAGGTCTATTTTCAGTTGCACATGTTTTTGCGCGAAATCAACTTCAATCGGGGAGCCCAGTTTCTGCACCAATTCTCCTTCATAATCCTTGATTTCAACAAATTTTCCGTTTCCTCCATTGAAACCATATGCTAGTTCAATTCTCCTCTCAAAATGCGTGAAAACCACTTCATAGTTGTAAAAAGTAAAATCTTCTCCAACATAAATGTTAAAGTCATTTTTTTCGCTTTTCATCCCGCGACTGCTGTACACATTCTGACCAAAACGTGCCATTCTACCTTGAGTGAGCGCAAGGTAGCTCCATTCAGGAAACACAAATAGCTCATCGACCGACGCAAAAAACCCTTGCCCGTCTCCCACGAAACCCATGCCGAATACATCCGCGGAGGTTTCAGCAATATTCCCCAAATAACCGATAACAAATAACCCATTTCCAATACCTGGAATAGCATACGGAGCTGGAACAACAAATAACCCTGGAGTCTTATCAAATTGATCTTGCCGTCGTTCAAACGTAATCGAGAAAGCCGTTGCGGTAAAAAAACAAAAACAGAAACCGGTGATTATTAGGATCTTCCAGACTGTTTGTTTCATTTAGCGTTTATCATGTTTATTTTGTTTCTCCTGTAATTCTGGTAAAATTTATTTTAATACAATTTTCAATATTCACTCTGGTGGAGCGACACGAATCGGTTCAGGAAATGTGATTTTTGGAAATTTCTTTGGCCCGATTCTTCCGGATTTTCCTTTTTTCAAATCCTGCAAACCCTGAAAAATTTTTTCTGCGGTAATCGGCACTTCGTCAACCCGCACCCCGACTGCATTGTAAATCGCGTTTGCGATCGCAGGCATGATCGGCAGCAACGGCCCTTGTCCGGCTTCTTTCGCCCCATAAGGACCTTCGGGATCATTAGTTTCCACTAAAATCGTATCGACTTCCGGCATGTCCAGCGAGGTCAAACTTTTGTAATCCAGCATCGACGGAATTTTGTGAAGACCGGTTGGGCCAATGCTTCCAGGGGATCCTGATTTTCCGGTGCGATAAATTTGTTCTTCCATCATGGCCTCACTCAAACCCATGTAC
>DTUH01000044.1 GCA_012964265.1 Candidatus Lambdaproteobacteria bacterium | reverse complement strand
TCAAACGTCCAAGTGAATATTCATTTAAATCAACAAATTTCATATATTTCGCCAGCAACGGTTGGGCTTCTTCCACTCTCCTGAACATTTCCTGAGCAATCCGACGATAACCGGTATGGCCTTGTGGAGTGCTGCGTATTTCAGTCAGCCAAATCAGGGCACGTAAATTAATATGTACATACCAGCGAATATTGTAGCTCATCGGCACCACATATTGAGCTTCATTGGGAAAATCTTTTGCGATCGTTTCAAAGGCCTCTGCGGAACGAGCCATTGTTTCGTGATACTCTGTACCTAATCCGGCATCTTCTATTTCTTCCGGAGTATCATAGCCAAAACGCGTCGTCAGCGGTTGACGCTCCTGGGTGAGAATCCGGTGACGTTGTAAATCGCGGTACATGCCGTAATCCCCCAAAATATCGAAAGTGTAAAAAGCCATTTCCAATCCACGTTCCGGTTTGTGACGCCTGTGATCCCGCAAATCAATAGTATGTTCAATCAGTTTTGCTTTTTCTTTTTCCGGCATGGTGCTCACACTATTCCGAATTTGCTGCAAAGGCAATCCTGAGTGGGAATAAAGCAGGGCTGAGAGGAGTTTATTTTCCGCTTCCGGATCATAATCGATCAAACACACAGATTCCGTTGTGTCTGCTTTCAACTGTCCCAGGTGGGTCTCGGCAAAATTACGAATGAGTTTTTGTTGAGCCTGACCGAAATTGCAAAAATCCTGAAAATATTGATGTTCCGCATCCGCACGCCGGACAAAAGAAGGAATGACTTTTGTCAATTCTTCATAGCTTAATTGCCCAATTTCATTCAGTTCCCTGAAAGGATCTGCTCTCAATTTCGCAATCAGAGTTTCAAAAAATCGTCCGTTACCAAAAACTCCCATGTTTGTTAAAGTTGATGAAGGCAACAAACCGCGGATAATGTCAAAACCGCGTGCAACCACGGAACGCTCGTAAGCTGCCGCACTGATTTCCGGATCTCGAGGCAACTGTTTCCGGACGTGTGCCCGTATCGGTTCCGTGAAACGGATGTATGTTTCAAACAAGTTCCTGCAAGTTGTCAAATACAAATCCCTGTATACTGAATTCGTTAAATTCGGTTCCTGATAGAACCGGAATTCGTCCTGCTTGCCGGACGTTCCTGATATTTTTTCCGCAAAACTGACGTAGCGGGTGGATTTTTCTAAGGGCGACCCACCGATTCGGGAGTCCTGCACGGTTTTGGTGGCTAAAATTGAAATGTTTTCCATCGCCAAATGCGCACCTCCAAGTTCGCCGATGGAGTCGTCGCCATAGCCATCAAGAATTCTGTCATAAAAATTTTGTGCGGATTCGATAGCCAGTTTCGCGTTTTTCGCAGAATCAGGATTTTCACCTCCAGCTTGAATTTCCGCAAACTTGGACTCTTTTTCCTGAATAAAATCTCTGAGCAGTAATGTTCGAAGTCCGAGAGTGGAGCGGGAATAACGGGAAAACAGAGCTCCCTTGATCACTTCCGGAAGATTGGTGAGTGCAAAAATGGAGCGGTCTGTGTTGGTGACATAAGAAGATAGTATGACCTTTTCTTCAGGCGTGAAAACTTCTTTAGAGGAGTCCATGTAAAGATTTTAGGTCGCCGGCACCCCTTGAGAGTTGGGCAAAGCTTCCTCTTGACTGGATGGGGATGGCAAGTCATAATCTCCATACTTAGGATTAGAGTGAGCTTTTGGATCGTAACTGTCTCTCAGCAAATCCCGTGTGAAATCAAATGTTTCACGGGAAGTATAAGCCATTGAAATAATTCCGGTATCCATCCGAATCGCGTCTTTAGGACATGCTTCAACACACAGTCCGCAAAAGACACAACGCAGCTCATCAATATTAAACACTACAGGATACTTTTCAACTGAGAGGTCCGGATGCTCCCCGGCTTCAATGTGAATGCATTTTGATGGACAAACTGTTTCGCACATGTAACAGGCAACACAACTAAGAAACCCGTTATCATTACGAGTCAGCCGATGACGACCGCGCCAGCGTTCAGAAACGTGGCGTTTCTCTTCCGGATAATTGATAGTTACCACGTCCTTAGAACCAAAGAGATTCCGCCAAAAATGTTTAACCGTGAGTCGCAACCCTGAAAAAATTGCGGGAAAGTAAAACGCCTCCCTTACACCGTCCAACCTTTGAACTTTTTTAACCTTTAATTCCATGGTTCCTCCACTAAACACTTCTGTTTCATTTTTAGAATTCTAAACAATTTTTTGTTATGGCGCCAATCGTTCAATACACCACGATTCATTGTCCGATTTTGAGTACAAAAAACGGTCATGCAATCGGTTGGGACGTCCCTGCCAAAATTCAAAACTATCAGGTTTTATTCTGTATCCACCCCAAAAATCCGGCAGTGGAATTTTCCCTTTTGCAAATTTACGTTTTATTTCGTCAAGCTTCATTTCCAATATTTTCCTCGACGACAAAACCGATTTCTGATCTGAAACCCATGCACCCAGCTGACTGCCTCGTGGGCGGCTTAAAAAATATTTAAGGGATTCACTTGTATCAATTTTTTCTGCAACACCAATAATGCTTACTTGTCGTTCCAAAGCCACCCAATTAAAAAGCGTGGCAACATTTGGATTTTCTGCAATTTGATCCGCCTTCCTGCTTTTATAATTAGTGAAAAATACAAAACCATTTTCATCAAACAACTTAAGCAGAACTGTTCTCAGCATCGGTGCTCCGGACCGGCTGACAGTCGCCAGACTCATTGCATTCGGAATGGGTTCTGAATCATTAGCCTCTGAAAACCATGCTTCAAATTGTAAAAACGGATCAGAATTTAACTGCTCTCTGGTCAGGCCTGCGTCCTCATAACCCTGACGCATGAATGTTAAGTCCATGAATTATTCTTTAACTCTTTTTTATGCAGCAGCCATCAAGCAAAAGCAAGAATCACAAATGCAGTTACAACCACGTTTGCCAGAGAAAGCGGCAGCAGTTTTTTCCAGCCAAGAGCCATTGTTTGGTCGAAACGAAATTTCGGCACTGTCCAGCGCAATTGAATTTGAAACCAGCAGAAGAACAAAGTGAAAAGTGAAAATTTTATTACTTGTAAGATAGTCACCAGCCACTGCGGAGCACCTTCCCAAAGGTGCAGCCAGGGAACATGATAACCGCCAAAAAATAATGTCGTGATCAAGGAGGCAACACCGACGAGAGCCACATATTCCGCAAGCATAAAAGCAGACCAGCGCATTCCGGAATATTCCAGAAAATATCCGGCAACAATCTCAGACTCACCTTCCGGAGCATCAAACGGAGCACGCTTAGTTTCTGCAACCAATGCCGTAAAAAAGAGTACAAATCCGAGGGGCTGAGTAAAGACACCCCACATTGGAATCAGGCTGCCGAACCAGTATTCATTCTGTCCGTCCACAATTCCGCTTACTCTGGTCGTTCCGTAAACCATGAATATTCCCATTAAAGCCAAACCCATAAAAACTTCGTAAGAAATCATTTGAGCTGAAGCCCGGGTACCTCCAAGTAAAGCAAATTTACTGTTTGAGCTTGTTCCCGCAAGCACTGCTCCATATACACTGAGTGAAGTGATAGCAAAGATGAAAAGCAAGCCCGGTTCAATATCTGTTACTTGAAAAGTAAAATCACCTATTGGACCCGCAAGCGGAATGATGGCAAAAGTAGCGACTCCCGCAATCAATCCGAAAAAGGGTGCGATAAAGTACAAAAACCCGTCAGCCCCTTTAGGCATCGTGTCTTCTTTAAAGATGGATTTCAAACCATCCGCGGCAAGATGCAGGGCTCCATGTCCGGTAAATTTGCCAATGTTGGCTCGGTTAGGTCCTACCCGATCCTGAATCATGGCGCTCCATTTACGCTCCATCAGCGTCAGCACAGTACCCAGCGGCATGGCAAACATCAGAATTATAACCAAAATTTTTATGGTGGCAAGAACTGCCGGAATCATGATTATTTCAAGTATCAATTCCATTTTCGATTTTCATTATTATTTTCAATAATCTGGATTTAGCGGTCCAACTCTCCACCAATCATGTTAACAGAACCAAAAATCGGCACAATGTCAGCAACATAATGACCAATTGTCATTACCGGCATTGCTTCAACAAAATTAAAACAAGGC
>DTUH01000043.1:2183-19340 GCA_012964265.1 Candidatus Lambdaproteobacteria bacterium | reverse complement strand
ATGAACTTGGACATAGTGAAATGTTGAAATTCATGCAGGCGGAACCTTTGCTTTCATTAGGCATGAGACTTGGTGAAGGCACAGGGGCCGCAGTTGCCTTTCCGCTGTTGCAGTCGGCTGTCGCTTTTCTAAATCAAATGGCCTCCTTTGAATCCGCCGGAGTGAGTGACCGAACTGATGGTGAATAGCTTAAAGCAGGAAATGCGGCGTATCGCTGGAGCCTTCATTTTTTACAGCAGAATTCCTCTGCCTTCGAGTTGGATTTCAGAAAAAACTTCGCATTGCTCACGTTATTTTTCACTTGTGGGCTGGCTTGCAGGAGGTGTGAGCATGGCCGTTTGGCTCCTTGCACAAATGCTGTTCTCCGGTTCATCCGGGACGTTTCCGGAAGTGACTTTGCCGATTGCGGTTTTATTGGGAATGGCAGCCGCGGTTTTGCTGACAGGAGCACTGCACGAAGACGGATTTGCCGATACGTGCGATGGACTCGGCGGGGGCTGGACTGCAGAGGAACGGTTGCGGATCATGAAGGATTCCCGCATTGGAACTTACGGCGCACTCGGTTTAGTGTTTCTGGTGCTACTGAAATTTTTCTCGCTTTTGCAAATTGAGACTGAAATTTTACCCTGGGTCTGGTTTGCAGGCCATGCTTTGAGCCGCTTTGTTTCGATTTCACAGCTCCGTATTTTAGACTATGTGCAGGATGAGGCAAAAAGCAAATCCAGAATGATGATTGAGTTTTCCGGAGTTGATTTAATTGTAAATGGCACTTTCGGGTTGTTGCCGTTGTTATTTATCGGCAGTCAGGCATGGACGGGATTGTTAGCGGTCGCAATTGTCTGGTGGGTTTCAATTATGTATTTTAAGAAGAAACTGGGCGGTGTAACCGGCGACTGTCTGGGTGCAATTCAGCAGCTAAGTGAAGTTGTTTTTTATCTTGGCCTGGGATTAAACCTTGGAGTTTGATTATAGTTACAGGGTCTTCCGAATCCATTAAGTGTGGGGAGTGAAAATGCTTAACATTCGAAAATCAGAAGAGCGTGGTCATGTGGAATTTACCTGGCTCGAAACTCGGAACAGCTTTTCGTTTGGCAGTTACTACGATCCAAGTTTTATGGGCTTCCGTAATCTACGCGTGATCAATGAAGACAAGATCGCTCCAGCCCGTGGGTTTCCAACTCACGGTCATCAAGACATGGAAATTATCACCTATATGATTTCCGGTGCGCTTGAGCACAAAGACAGCATGGGTAATCGAGACGTGATCCGTCCGGGTGAAATCCAGCACATGAGCGCTGGAACCGGAATTCGTCACAGTGAGTATAACGCCTCGGATTCAGCAGAAGCACATGTTTTGCAGATTTGGATTGAACCGGACAAAAACTCTATTGTGCCTGAGTACACGCAGAAATTTGTGCGTGATGTGGTTAAACCCGGAAAGCTGGGATTGTTGGCTGCACCTGAAGGAAGAGGGGGTGCCCTCACGATGCATGCCGACGCATTGCTTTACATGGGAATACTTGCTGACAAACAGGAAATCAAACACCCACTGGAGTCAAATAGACATGCGTGGCTGCAGATGATTAGTGGTGAACTTCTGCTGAACGGAATTGAAATCCAAGCCGGAGACGGTGCAGCTGTCAGTGAGGAAAGTGGTTTAAATATTCGTGCCTCAAAGTCGAGCGAATTTCTACTCTTTGAATTAAATTAAAACGTAAAGGATATTAAAATGATGAGAACGTAGAGCATCCCCATCATACCTGCTTTTAATTTGGTGAGAGTGTAATTGTTGCTCCAAAAGAAATAGACTGCCAGGAAAGTTGCGCCTATCAGGCTCCAGATTAGTCCCAGCTGCGGTAGATCAATACTGGTCGGTTCTCCACTAATAGCCAGTGCCAGCAAAATGGGGATGCTTAAACAAATGCAGATATCGAAAATGTTACTGCCGAATACGTTGGAAACGGCTGCGTCGTAATGTCCTTTTTTAGCGCTAATTACCGAGAGGGCGGTATCCGGAACTGATGTTCCTGCCGCAATCACAACAAATCCCATGATAACTCCGTCAATTCCCAACATGTCACCAAGTGCAAGGGAAGATTCAACGAGCAGGTGAGATGCTCCTCCCATCACAAACATCATCCCGAAAATCCACATCCAAGCATTTTTTTCGGATGATAGTTCCAGCTCACCATCATCATCTGCCTCAGTCTCTATTATTTCGGTTTCCGGAGAATCCGCTTTTTGCTTTTTTGCTTTTTTGAAGTCCCTTTGAAGAAGAAAAACATAACCTGCATAGGCCACCAAAAACAAAGCAGCAACACCCGCACCCCATTCAGTTGGAAACAGCCAGAGCATTGCACCTAGCAAAAAAACCACGCCAAGATAATAAATATTGTCACGCCAGACAACTTCGCGACTGATAACCATTGGACTTGCGGCGACCAAACCTGCAGCAGCGGGAATAACGAGCACATTATAAAGTGCGGATCCCACGATAGTGGAAATGCCAATCTCTGCCCGTCCAATCAGAATTACAGCAATAATGGCGACACAAAACTCCGGAAAGGAACTTGCGATTGCATCTATTACCGCGGCTTTAATCGATTGCGGGATATCGTGTTTATCCTGGATATAAGTTGCTGCCGGAGAGAAAAAATCACCTGCGCGCCAAATGATTAATGTGGCAATTAAAATAAGTGAAATCCACAACAAATATCCGCCCCAGAAAAATCCGCCGAGTGTCAAAAACCAGGCAATGAGTGAAATCCCTGAAAAGAGGATAACGTGCCGGAACATGTCTTTACCAAAGAAAAATAATAAAGGAGCGAGTGGATTCATTGATGGTCTTTTCGAAAAATGTTTCTCAGGATTTGTTATTGGAACTCAGCTGTCCTTCCTGGCCTTTGAGCAGACGCTGAATATTTTCACGATGCTTGAAGATCAGCAGTGATGATAACAGAAGGAAAATAAAAAACATAGTCCAAACAGGGGGTTCATTTTGTAACCAGGGAATAAGTAGAAATAACCATGGAAGGACTGCCAGCATGGAAATTGCGGAAAGACTGGAGATGCGTTTCCAACAAAACATTCCGGCCCATACGAGAGCCGCACAGATGCCGACATTTAGCTCCAAAATTGTTAGAACTCCAAACAAAGTTGAAATTCCTTTGCCGCCTTTAAAACGGAGAAAAACAGAAAAAACATGTCCGCAAACGACTACAACACCGGTGATACTGAGAAAAATTAGCCGATTTCCCGGTTCTATTTCAGAAGCGGAAAAAACTGTTTGGGCCAGGAAAACAGCAAGGCTGCCTTTAGCAAAATCCAGCAAAAAGGTCAAAATTCCAGGCAATTTCCCACCAACCCGCATGACATTTGTCATGCCGATGTTTCCGCTTCCCTGCCGGCGAATGTCTATTTTTAGCCAGTAGCAGCTTATCAACAAACCAAAAGGAATGCTTCCCAGTAAAAAAATAAAAATGTAGAAGCCTATTTGAAACATGTCTTAGTGTTTTAGCAGGAAAGAGTTTACCAGTTTGGTGATTTTCGACTGGTTGCAGACTCAATCCCTTTTTCCTGAATTACCCGCAATAGTTCTCGGTCGTCTCGATGTTTGACCAGAGTTTGAGCGCCTTTCAGTCTTTCAACAACTTTAGAATCAAGAACATTGGTCTGAACCAGATATGAAATCCAATCCAAAATTTCACTGGTTGAGGGTTTCCGTGTCAAGTCAAGCTCACGCAGCTGATAGAAAATTTCAATTGCTGCCGCAACTATTTTTTTATTTGCTCCAGGATGGTGCATCCTGACAATTTCCCGCATTCTTTCAGGAGGAGGAAACTCGATATACATGTAGATACAGCGCCGAATAAAAGGAGCAGGCAAATCCTGTTCGTGGTTGGATGTGATCACAATTATCGGCATTCCTCCAGGTTCACACGCAATTGTTTGCTGTGTTTCCGGAACAACAATCCGTCGTTCGGAAAGTAAAAACAAAAGGTTGTTGGGAAGTTCACGTGGTGCCTTGTCGATTTCATCCAGCAGCAAAACCGATCCGGGTGTAGAGAAAGCTTGTGCCAACGGACCCAAATGAACGTATTCTTCTAAATTGTCCACTTTACGGCCGCCGGTATCAATCTGCATCTCAATTCCAGCCTGCTTCATTTGCGCATTGGCTACGGCAGCTTGTGTGTCCATCAGGCGCTGAACTTCATCGAAGCGTGAAACGAGGAGAGAAACTTTGCTTTCCGAAGTTATCGGAACTTCAAATAAGGGACGGTCTTCTTGTTTTGCAAATTCCTGCGCCAGTTTTGTTTTGCCTGTTCCGGGCTCACCTTCCAGTAAGAGTGGTTTTTCCAGCAGGCGTGCGATGTGGAACGCTTCACTTAATTTGGAATCCAGTAAATAGGTAGAGGTTCCTTTGAAAAGCTTTGAGTTCATTTGTAATAATTAAAAGAGTTGGTTAATATTTTATGTGAGTCCTGTGTGTTTTACTTCGTAAACCCTATCTTTCAATTTATTATAGATTTCGTTTACCTCCAGTTCAGGCACGCTATCCCACTCCATTATCTTGAGAAAATGTTTGCGTAATTTTCCTCTGGACAGTCCGCGTTTTTGCCAGCCTTCATAAATTTCATCTTGACTTGATTTCAGCGGTCGACCGTCAAGTTCTTTACGCAGCAGAAACTTAACAGCACTGTCCGGACTGGCGAGAATATATGATCTGTGTGCTTTGTCGGTGATGCGTCCTGTGCCGTAAACCACATCGGAATCATTATCATCAGAAACACTTGCTAGTCCTGAATCGTCCTCTTCTTCATCTATTTCATAAGATTCTATATCCGGTTCCAGTTGTATTTCCAAAGCTTCGTCATCCTGTAATGGTATTTCTGTTGCAGGAGAGGTTTCTTCTGCCGGAGCAGAAACTCCTGCCGGGCCGATATATCCTGCGCCGGATGCACCCGCGAACTGAGATGTAGCCAATCGTTTTTGAATTTGTTCCGGAGTGGGGATTACAATTACCGCAAGGAACAGCAAAAAGGCAATCCCGAAAGTTATACTGTACACCAACCCATTCAAATACAGGTCATGTCGATTTTTATCAAGATAATAGGTTGTGTATTCCATGCCTCGATAAACAAGATAACTTGTGTCAGAGATTCCGGCATAGCAGATCACAATTCCACCAACAGTTGCCGCAAGGCAGCCGAAGATGGCAAACAAATATAAGTTTAGATAATTGACAGGCATTTGCACCCCCTAGATAGATCAAGTTATTTTCAAGGAAATAATCGTCTAAAATCGACCAGCTTCCGGAAAATCGAAAGTCCAGCCGTGAAACGACCTATTCCTCTTGATCATGAATATCGTCAGAAATGCAAAAAACTTGAACGTTTATTACCAGACTGTTTTGAGTACACCCCCATCAACCGCAATACTTGATCCGGTGATGTAACTTGCCGCATCGGAAAGTAAAAATGCTCCGCAGCGACCAAATTCTTCAATTGTTCCGTAACGGCCCAGTGGAATTTGAGCTTGACTTGCCGCTTGAATTTGTGCTACTGAAACTCCTTGTTTTTCAGAATTTAATCCATCCAAACTTCGGATCCTATCCGTGTTGATACGTCCGGGCATTAAATTGTTAAGGCGAATGTTGTCTGGAGCCAATTGAGTGGCGAGGCTTTTTACCAGACTGGTAACTCCGGAACGCATGACGTTGGAAAGAATCAGCACATCAATCGGTTCTTTGACAGACATTGAAGTTACAGTTAATATTGAGCCGCCACCGCGTTCACGCATCGAAGGTATAGCTGCCCTTATCATGCGTACCGCACTAAAAAGATTAAGCTCAAAAGCCGCTTGCCAGTCCTCGTCTGAAAAATCTTCAAATTTTCCTGCGGGCGGTCCTCCGGCATTGACCACAAGTTTATCGACACCTCCAAATTCTTTGAGTGTCACTGCTGTCCATTGCTGAATCGATTCCGGATTTGAAGAGTCGAGTACCGTAGCTAAAACGGGAACTCCGGTTTCATTACGGAGTTTATCTGCCGTGGCTTCAATATTCTTTTCATTCCGGCTGCCGATTGAAAGTGAGGCTCCTTCCTGTGCCAATGCCTGTGCGATGCCATAACCCAACCCTTTACTTGAAGCCGCAACCATGGCGACTTTTCCTTTGAGTCTTAAATCCATTTTTTCTCCTTTAAGATAAGTGATAAACCTGAGTGAAAAAGCCTATTCAAATATTTTTCCCCTAAGATGTGCCTGAATTCCCAGCAGCAAAAATATTAACAAATAACCACCCCAAACCCATTCTGCATATTCACGGTAAAATGAGAATCGGGGCTGAAGTTTAAGCGTTGAGATTAACGCGCCTTCTTCAAAAAGTCCAAGCTTTTTGCTCATGTTTTTGCCGTTTACGCCAATTATGAGACTTTCTCCGTTATTTGAAGCAAAGACAACCGTCACCCGATTTTCAATGGCCCTCCAGCGCAAAACGGCGACCATGTTATCCGATGCAGTGGTGCGTCCGAACCATGCTAAATTACTGAGATTAACTACCAGGTCAGAGCCATTACGAACCATACCGCGTACAACTTCAGGGGTGAAAATATCGAAGCAAATTGGCGCTGAAAGCCTAGTATTTTCTGACAGAGTGAAAACTTTGTATTCCTGCCCTCGAGTAAATTCAGACATGTTGGCAATGTTTTTCCGAAGAAAGGAAGCGATTCCTGGGAACCAGTCCGAAAACGGAATTGTCTCTCCAAAAGGAATCAGGAAAATTTTGTTGTAGCGTCCCAGCACTTTTCCGTTTTCTCCAACTAAAACCGAGACTCCGTGAAATTTAGGACCGCTGTTTGTATTTACCCAGTCCACCGTCGTCAGCAATATGTAAGTCTTATGTTTGCGTGCAAAGGCAGTCACTTTTTCGCGAGAGTCCGCAACTTTGAAGAATGGATCCGGATACACTGATTCCGGCCAAATCAATAACTTAGGAGTGGCGGTCTCGGGTGGAAGTTCAGCCAGTGCTTTTGTTGAATCGATCAGTAAACTCTCCAAATTTTGCTCCCGTTTTGAGTGTGCAAGTTCCGGATTGGAAGCCAAATCCTGAAGAGAAAAATTAGGTTGAATTGCCAGCACGGTCAAGTTTGAGCTTTGAGTTTTGAGTTCTGGAACTTGAGTTTCCAGGTCATAAGTTCTCCATGCGCCGTAACTCAAACCGAGGCCCCATAAAAGCAAATAAATTGTAGTGGCTTGCAGCAGTATTTTAAGCTTCAGCTTGCCTGTGGTTTTCCATCGCCACCAGCCAAGCAGCAGGAAAGTCAAACCTGCACTGTATAGAAGTAATCCGGAAGAACCTATCAAATCCGCAAGCTGTTCAATCCACGGAAATTCGGTGAAAGTCAACCCTCCGTAATTCCATTGAATCAGCCGTGGATACAAGGGATCAAGCGCAAGTAAAAATGCGAGCCTGAGCGGTAAATCCCAGTTATTGAGTTTACGGATAAAAAGCAGTGGAATTCCGAAATAAACAAAAAGCTGAAAACCTACTTCAAGACCGTACCCCACGCCGGTTATAATCACGGCCGCAAGCCATGGTACATGCCCAAAAACGTGGATGCTGTTGGTGATCCAATATCCACCAATAGAAGCAGCTATTCCTCCGGATAACCAGCAAATTCCGAAAAACATCACAGCTCGTTTCCGGAAAGATAACTCTTCTTTCGCGTGGAGTTGCTCCAAAATGTAGATCAAAGGGAAAAAGGAAATTAAGCCAAGCCACTGTGTGCCAAGTCCGGGTGGAGTAAGGCCAAGCATGACTCCTGAAACTAAACTTCCAATCCAAATAAATTTATGCAAATTTTCCTCTGAGTTTTTTTACTGTGATTTTGTTCATCATTTTTTGTGTCTGACTTGCAACCTTTTTTCGTTAGTGTATAAAATGGTTATCACTGAATTCCCCTGACAGAAACTCTTTCGTGTTTACGGAAAAGATTATTTGATAGTTGATGATTAGTTTAACACCATATTCTAAAGAGAATCCTGTAGAAGTTTCCCAGGAAGCTTATGATAAACTGGTTCATATGAATGAAAATGGCTGGAGCCATTGCGATTCAAAAGAAGAGTATATGGCAAAATTGCATTATCTCCGTGCGGGATTTTCCCAGGGAAAAATTGCTCAAGGCGATTTTTGTGAGCGAGAAAAAAAAATGGTTGTCGGTTACTGGAATAGAGGAAGTTGACCACAAGGTTTTATACTCAAGTTTAGTGTTAAAAGCTAATGTGATTAACGCAAGAGTTTTACAAGTTCATCGTTCCCGCTTGCTTCCGCGAACGTCAGCGCACTTTCGCCATCAGGTGTCAGTATGTTTCGGGATGCTCCCAGTTCCAGCAAATTTATTATTAACTTCATCTTTCTACGTTTTACTGCAATCATCAGTGCTGTTTCCCCATTATCGTTTAACTTGTCCAGTACAATCCCTCGTGAAATTAGTTCATACATTTGGGTTGATGCACGTTCTTCTTTTTGCCCTGAACCGTAGAGGGTTTGACTGTCCTCATTTTCTACGTCACTCATTGCCATCAAGTGCCAAATTCCGTTTCCGTTAGAGTCCGTTTTATCCCCAGTTTGTTCGGCATCCAAAAGTAGAATAATAATTGATTGATGATTATTTGTTGCCGCAAGCAATAAAGCCGACCTCTCTGAAGTATCTTTTAAAGTAAAGTCAGCACCTGCGTTGAGAAGGAACTCCACTGTTTTTTCGTGACCGTTCAAGGCAGCAACCATAAGAGCGGAATGGTGAAACATCATTTCTGCCTCATCAATTTTGGCACCCGCGTTCAACAATGCCGGCAAAACTTCCCTATGTCCATTTCTGGCAGCCTGTATCAAGGCTGTTCCTCCTTTACCGTTCAAGTCAAAAGTATTTACATGAAGATTTGCACCTTGTGCAAGAAGCGTCTCAACCACGAAGAGATGTCCATTTTGTGCTGCTCTCAACAAGGCTGTTTTTTCATTAACATCTTCAGCGCTAAAGTCGGCCCCGGATTGTATCAGCAAGAGTACAATTTCACGAAAACCCTTGGAAGCCGCAAGCAGCAATGCGGTTTCTTTCCAGCGGTTTCTACTCTCAACTTTTGCACCAAGCTCGAGCAAAAGTTTCACTATATCCAAATAACCATGTACAGCAGATGTCATTAATGGTGTATTCCCTAAAAAATCAGTAGTTTCCAGTTCTGAAATCTGAAGCCCTGATGTTGGGTGATGGAGCAGAAGATTTACCAATTTAGTTTTTCCAGTCAAAACGGCAGACATCAGGGGGGTCTGCCCCTGGGAATTTTTCAAGGCAGGATCTGCTCCATGCTCCAGAAGAATTTTAGTAGTTTCCCAGTGTTTTCCTTGTGAGGCAAGGCCTAATGGAGTTTCATTAAGTGCAGACTGATGATCAATTTCAGCATTTTCATCAAGCAGAAATTCAACCATTTTGTTGTAACCCCGTCGTGCGGCATAGAGTAAATTCTGATTTAAATCCGCGCCATGTTTTATCAGAATTTTTGCTGTTGAAAAATGCATCTGTAGGACTGCATGCGCAAGAGCGGTTTTTCCGTGAATATCTTTTAATTTTACATTTGCACCTTTAATTAACAAGACTTGCACCACGGTTTCGTGGCCCTGAGATGCCGCCCAAATAAGTGGTGTTGCTCCATCTGAGCCACGCTCGTCAATGCGAGCGCCTTTCTCAGTCAATAATCTCACAACATCCGTATATCCGTTTAGAGAAGCCCAGGTGAGTGCCGTCCATTTGTCTTTATCCTGTGCTCTCAGATACGCCCCTTTCACGATGAGAACTTTTACCGTCTCAAGATGTCCAGCACCCGCAGCCAGCATTAGGGGTGTCCAGCCGTAAACAGAGGGACTTGCTGCGTTGCTCCCGTTTATTTTTGTGCCTCCTTTAAGCAGAAGTTTCACGATTTTAGAGTGACCGTTATTAGCTGCCCACATCAAAGGTGTCCATCCAAGGGAATCTCTGACCTCTGTATTTACTCCCAAATCCAGCAATATTTTAACAATTTTCAGGTAACCATGTGAAACGGCATAAAAGAGATTTTCCTGGTTATCAATTTCTTTTTTACTTAGAAACTGTATCATTGTCAGACGTTGCTGATCTGCAGCAAATGACCATGCAGTTCGGCCATAGCGGTCACGGAAATCAAGTCGGCTCTGCTCACGAAGCAGCAGTTTAACAATTTTTACATTTCCTTCACCGGCAGCAATCATCAAAGCAGTTTTTTCAGCATAATCCCTTGCATTTACTTCCGCACCTGTTTTTAGCAGGATCTTAGTCAACTCAAAACTTCCTTGAGCGACTGCGACCATCAGCGGTGTGCGTTTTTTATTGTCAGAACTATTGATGGGAATTCCTGACCTAATCAACAAATTCGCCGTTTCAAAGTGATTGTTACTTAATGCCAGTAGCAAAGCATTTTCACCCTGTTTGTCAACTACCCCCACATCGGCACCGGAAGATAATAATTTCTGCACAATGGCCTCTCTGCCGTACATTGCTGCAAGAAGCAATGGTGATCTTCGAAATTCTTTTTCCAGAGAGTCCGTTTTTGCACCAGCCTCCAGCAGTACTTCAGCAATTTTTTCTTGCCCGGATCTGATTGCCCAAATTAAAGCAGTTGATCCATTGAGTGAGGTTAAATCTACCTTTGCACCACGCTGAATTAAGATACGGACAATTTCCAGATGTCCGTTTTGGGCAGCATACATTACGGATGACATTCCCAATTCATTCTGTAAGTCAGCCCTGGCACCATGCTTCAATAATGTTTTGAGTACGTCTATCTGACCTCTGTGTGAGGCGAACATCAAAGCAGTCCATTTTTGATTAGTTTCTGCATTCGGATTTGCACCCTGTTGGAGTAAAAACCTGACTGTGTCAAGATGTCCTTTATGAGCTGCCTTACTCAAGGCCGAATTTCCTTGAGTATCCGTATCATTCAGACGGGCACCTTTTACTACAAGTATTTTTACAATTTCCTGTACTCCAATTCCAGAGGCAAACATAAGCGGGGTTACTCCGTGAAATTCCTCTGTCCCACGAATATTTACACTAACACCCTGAGCTAAAACTCGCTCAACTGCAGTCACACTTTTAAGAATAGCCAACATCAGACGAGTCCAGTCATCACGTCCTTCAATGCTGATTAAGTAATTTTCCAGTTGATGGCGTAGCTGAGAATTAGTTTGCTTACCTGAACTTTGCGCAAAAGCCTGTGATGTAAAATTAAATACAGAAGGAAGCTCAAGTAAAGCTGTTGCAGGTGGAGTAATCAGCAAAAAAAAGAGGAGCGACTGTACAATAGTTGCCTGGGTTGAAGTCCGGAACCTAACTGCCCGTAACTTCCAGAATAACCTGAATGGAAAAACTTTACTCATTGTTCGTGGAATTGGCACGAGAGGACAAATCGTTTTCAGGAGTCTCTTCAGCTGGATGTAGGCTGCCGCTGATATTGAGTAAAAGACCTGTTAAAAACATGGCTACCACAAGAGATGTGCCACCGTAACTGATGAAAGGGAGAGGCAAACCTTTAGTTGGAAGCAGACCGACAACAACAAATAGGTTTAGGATAATTTGAAGACTGAGAATGGTTGTTGCCCCAAAAGCCAAGTGTTTTCCAAATTCGTCTTGAGCATTCCACGCAATCCAGTAACCCCGCCAAATAAAGACAATAAACAGAATAATCAGCACACAAATCCACAAAAATCCTAATTCTTCTCCAATAATTGCGAAGATAAAATCGGTGTGGGCATCCGGAAGGAAAAGCCGTTTCTGCAGGCTCTCTCCGAGGCCTTTACCAAGCCAACCTCCGGTTCCAAGTGCAATGAAAGACTGAATAATTTGGAATCCGGAATTTTGAGGGTCATCCCAGGGGTTCAAAAAAGCCAGCATCCGCCTAACACGGTAGGTGTGTGAAGAAATCAGCAGCCCTCCAATAATCCCTACCCCTATCAGACTGGTGGCAATATGTATCGGGCGGCCCCCACCGACGTAGAGCATCAACAAGACGGTTGTTGCTATCAAAACCACTGTGCCAAAATCCGGTTGCAGCAGGACTAGAAAAAGGTAAATTCCAGTAACAATGAAGTTAGGAGTTAGACCGCGGAAGAACGAAGCCAGCAATTCCTGTTTTCTCTCCAAATAGGAAGCAACATAGATAATCAAAACGACTTTCAATAATTCTGCAGGCTGCAGACTAAATGAACCTACTCGAAGCCAGCGTCGTCCGCCTTTAACTTCGTGTCCTATTTCAGGAATCAAAACAAGGATCAGCAAAACTAACATTCCTAACATAAACCAGATGGAATGCTGCTGCCATTTGTGATAGTTAACAATCAGTGCAATTCCCATTGCGACAAGCCCAACCATCATGTGCATCAGGTGTTTATACAAAAAATATTGACCGTCATTGTATTGAAGGTCAGCATAAACTCCTCCTGTGCTATAGATCATTACTGTACCCCAGGAGAGCAAAAATAAGGTTGCTCCAATCAGGGGTAAGTCATAGCGGGTATGCATAAAAAATTTGTGAAACAGGTTTGTTTTGCAATAAAAAAATATTTATTAATCCAGAGATTTTACACTGAAAGACTTGTCAAACTTAATTATTTGCAAACGCAAAAAGTATATCGTTGATCTTAAGAAGATTCAAATGCACATTTCATGAGTTTTTGACGCAAAGACTCAAGTTGAAGCGGATTTTTGTCACGTTCCGAAAAAATTTCTATAACTGCAGATTTGTTTTCACGAACTGCTTTTTTAAAATCTGCTTCAAAACCGCTGATTGAATCAGGTCTAAAATAATTCAAACCAAACATTTCAGCAACTGACTGGAAGTCATAGGAGTGAGGAGTACCAAAAAATGGTTCGAAAATATCCGGTTGCCGGACAACAGGCAGAAATGAAAAAATACCTCCGCCATGGTTATTGAGCAATACCAGCAAAACCGGTTCAGAGGAATTGGCTAGCAATTTGAATGAATTGAGATCGTGTAAAGCAGACAAGTCTCCAATCAGCAATGTGACTGGACGACGCAGACCGGAAGAATATCCGCAAGCTGAAGCTATCAGGCCGTCAATTCCGCTGGCACCGCGATTGAGAGCAGTCTGAATATCAGCACCTTTTCCGGTACCAACCATGTCAACTGCCCGGACAGGGATACTGTTTCCGATGAAAAAACCATGCGATTTGGGAATTATTTCAGTCAGTCTGCGTGTTAAACCAAAATCATCGATCTCCTTTTTTTCTGCCTTTGCCGGGAAATGTTGCTCCATCATAGATTCTACTTTTGCGGAAGCCTGGAGCCATTTTTGTGATTTTGCATGAACAATTTTGGGTTTTTTCCCCAACCGTAATTCGGTTACAATTTGATCGCAAAACTCTGCGATTTCTGCTTCAATTTTCCAGCGAAAATTATGGGATTGATCTTGACGTTCAGAATTATCAGAAATCCAGACCATTTGCGCTGCCGGCTTGTTCTCCCAGCGCATGAGCCAGCGTTTCGACGTTGGAGGAAAGCCGATGTGCCAAACTGCATCAATTTCCCATTTTGCTGACTCCAGGTCTTCGAGCAATAACTGATCATAGTACGTAATCCGGTTCGGACAATTATCTCCCAGGCGGAGACCGGAAGTGACATCTGCAAACACCGGCCAGGCTAATTCGTCTGCAAGTTTTCTGAGGGAATTGAGTGACGCTGCAGGAACTCGTCCAATGCTCAATATTCCTGACTCAGGACGGTTTTTTAACAAATTTTTTACTACTTCGTTTGGCAAAACTTTTCTGAATACCACATTTCGAACGTATGCCTTTTTTCCGGTAAATTGTTTTATTTCACCACTATTTTTGCTTTCAGCATTTTCCAGAAAAGGTTCGCGGAATGGTAAATTCAGGTGTACCGGTCCAGACAAAGGGCGGTGTGTTTTTGAAATTGCATGGTCGATTGTGGAAAGTAAAGCTTCGGTTTTGAATTCAGGTCCCGGACAGCCGGGATCAAAAAACCAGCGAACGTGTGTCCCAAAAAGAAAAGTTTGGTTAATGGCCTGATTGGCACCGCTGTCACGAAGTTCAGGAGGACGGTCTGCTGTCAGAACAAGCAGTGGGATTTGCTCTACTGAAGCTTCGATAACTGCAGGCAAATAGTTTGCTGCGGCAGTTCCGGAAGTGCAAATCAAGACTGCCGGAAGGCCACTCGCGCGTGCATGTCCGAGTGCGTAATAAGCAGCCGCACGTTCATCGTAAAAGACAAGCGATTTTGCGCGTGGATTGTTTGCCACTGCTACAGTCAGAGGTGTGGAACGTGAACCCGGAGAAATGCAAAAACACTCCGTATTATGCCGCACCAATTCCTCAATAATTAATTCTCCCCAGCACTCATTCCAGTTCACGATCGCCCCAATAAATGTTGCCAACTTTGGAGTTTGTCTTCAATCTCCCTCCATTCTTCTTCCGGAACAGAGCCCTCTACAATTCCTGCTCCGGTATAGATTCTTAAAGTGCGCCCGCACAATAAACCGGAACGAATTCCAACGGCAAATTCAGCCTGACTACTGCTGATCCAGCCAACTGGTCCTGCATACCAACCACGGTCAAAAGGTTCAAGTTTCCGGATCAAGGCCCGTGCCTCCGGATCAGGTGTGCCCGAAACAGCAGGTGTTGGGTGAAATGCCGGCAGCAAATCCGAATCAGTGATATTCTCGAGCAGGATTCCCTGCACCTTACTTTGCAGGTGCTGGACATGCTTTAACAGCAGGCGTTCCAAATAGCTTAAGCGTTCAGTTTTACGGCAAAATTGCTGAAGTAAACGTTCCATGCGCTCCAGAACTATCAAATGTTCCCGCTGCTCTTTTTTACTTTCACGAAGTTCTGAAGCCAATCGTTCATCTTCTTCAAGAGTTTGTCCTCGGGGACGGGTACTGGCGATCGCTTCACTTTCTATCTTTTTTCCGGATCGCCGGTAAAGCAACTCCGGAGTGATTCCTAAAAATGCCTGATGTGGAGCCAGTTGAAAACAAAAGTGAAAAGCTTGTGGCCCTTGACGCCTCAACTGAAGCAGCAGTTCAGTAGGATCATAGTCACGCGCCAAACTGAAAACAGCGGACCGTGCCAGAACGACTTTGTTTATCTTTCCGGATGAAATGCCATCAAGTCCTTGTTCAACCAGTCGGCACCATTGATGATATTCCGGAAGATCATGACGCTCCAGCCGAATCAATGGACTGTCCGGAATGGTGAAGTCCTCTACCTGTAACGACTCCAGCTTTTGTTGCAGTTGCTTCAACTTTGCATTAAAATTCTTACCGGTAAAAATATGACATGCCAGAATTGTGTTTTCATCGACAATACTTAATTCGATCATTGGTAAAGTAAAATGTGCCGTCCCCCAATCCTGCCATTCTGGTGAAGTTGGAGCCTTGGCGTCAAAACGCATGCCGCCAAAAAAACGCACTGCTTTTGGTGAATTCTGCAATAATTTACTCACTGTCAGCAATATTTTTTCATAACCGTCTCTGCCGTCCTTAACCTCAAGTGCGGCGCCAATTCCTGCAAACTGTTCTCTTTGACTTCGATTCTCCCAAAATATTTTGCGCGAACAATCCTGCAGGGTTAACCATTCAAGTGGGTGAGCATTTTCAACTGCAGCTTCAAACCTTACAATTTGCGCATTTTCCTTTGTAGATTTCTCATGGGATGTAGCCCATTTTTTGACCTGTCTTAAGAGAGCACGACGAGCGTCTTCAAGCGATCGGAATAATTTGGGTTTCACTGTTATTGGTTAGATCAATTGTTGGTTGGTTTGTAGGCGACATGAACAGTGGAAGCCCCAAAAACGAAATCATGAATATCAACCTGTTTGAAGCCTGTCTCAAGCATCATACGTTTTAGTAATTCCTGATTTGGATATTCAAGCGAAGAATGCGGCAAGTACTGAAACATTTCCTGTCCGGGCATCAGCAAATTTCCGATCAAAGGCACGATACGGAAAAAATAAAAGTTATTAAGTTCCGCAATTATTGGTAAACGAACCTTTCCCACATCCAGGCTGACCAGTACTCCGCCGGGTTTGAGCACGCGCAAAATTTCCAGCAAACAACCGTTGATGTCTGGAACATTTCGCAGTCCGTAACCAATTGTAACTGCGTCAAAATTTGCTTCCGGCAGAGGAATTTTCATGGCATCGCCCTGCAAATATTGAATGTTTGAATTCCTGCTGCTTTTGGATTCAGCGATTTTAAGCATTTCTACAGAAAAATCGAGACCGGTCACTTTGCATTCAGGATGCTGGCGCAATACTTCACGTGAAATATCTCCGGTTCCGCAGCATAAATCCAAACATTTTTCATCCGGCCTGAGTCCTGTTTGCCGCACGACAAATCTTTTCCAGTAGCGGTGCATGCCAAAAGTGATGACATCGTTAAATCGGTCATATTTTTGGGCAATTTCATCAAACTTCTCTTCCACGTAGCTTGATTTTTCTTCAGTAGTTGGAAGTGTGTAGGTCATCGGTTTTTATCGTAAAGCAGCTTTTTCGGAGGTCAAGAGAGATGAATATTTTGCAGCAAGTTCTTTGAGGTCCAGACGATAATAACTTCCTAAACAGCGAAGCTTGCGAATTTCATTTTCGATTAACTTAACAGCGGAATCCATGACAGGAGCACAGGCATTAACGTCCGCAATTCGGTGACCCATTTCATAATTCTTATGATTTGCCATATAAAGCTGACCCCCCTCTTCGTCAACTTCATTCCACCATAAATCACACTCAAGCGGCACTGAAACTTCTACCGGTAATTTTGGTACAGAGGGTACTACGTATGGATAACCGTAGCCTGCCAAAGTTAGAGTACAGCCAAAATATTTTTCCGCATGCCATTCAAGAACAGGAGTTTGATTTCGGACGACTTCCAAAAGGACGTCGACCGGATTTTTTAACATTCTTAAAAGGAGCGCGGTAGTAGTTACTCCCAGACGAATGTTATATTCAATTGCATGCCAGACTCCGTTTTTACGGATTGCTGTGACCTGAAGCGGGCCGGTATAGCCTGTTTTTTCAAACCAGGGCTTTAGAGGATGAATTAATTCTCGAGCTAAA
>DTUH01000043.1:0-2040 GCA_012964265.1 Candidatus Lambdaproteobacteria bacterium | reverse complement strand
ACTGATAAAAACAAAATGTCCGGCCTCCTCTTTTCCAAGATACTCCTGTAAAAACAAACCTTCCGCATAATCCACCCGCTCGATCCAACCAAGTGTATCCGTCACACTTTCGCAGATGATAGCATGGATTGGACTGAACGGCGAGCAAATTGGATTTTTCAAAACATAAGGACGAGGGTCATCCTGCATTAATTTACGGGCCTCAAGTCGATTCTGCACGTGGTGGAAGGCCGGCACCGGAATTCCGTACTGTCTGCACAATTCGGAAGACTCCTGCCTTGAGATTTCGATGCGCATTGCATCGCCGACAGGACTAAAAATTGGCCATCCCTGCTGGACTAAATCAACAGCCCAGGGTTGTTCTGCCCAGGCCACAGCGTGCGGAATTATCAAATCAGGTTGGAATTTTTCAATCAGTGGCAAAGGAGAAGGGTATTCTTCAAAGCTCCAAGTTTGACCGACAACGGTGGGGCCGTAGTGACCATATGGCCGCGTTAGATAACAGGCGGTTTCCGCGCCATCTTCCTGCAGGATGGACTGTACCGAATGTGCAAAAGCACCAACTCCCAATACCATCACGCGTGAAGCCATAACAATTATATATCACCTGAAAAAAGAAAAATTTGCCATAGTCATAGGATATAATTCCGGCATTTGGGGAAATTCCGGACTTGTAGATCAAGGCAAAAAAACATTTTAAAACGAAGATTGATACTAACATACAAAGAGATATTCTCCAAGCCGTCTCTTCTTCCCCAATGGCTACGGCTGCATGTGGAGTTGCTGCAATTGACTTGAAGCCACAGTGTAATTGGTTTAGCCTCAAATGACTTTTGGAGGGGGGCGACCTGACTAATGGATTATGCAGAGGAGGTCGATAGTAAAACGCCTATATACAAAAATTATTCAATAAAAACAATTAAGTTGTTTGTTTAAACTGTAATAACAAATTTGCAATATTTTTTCAAATCTCAAAACAATAATTGTCCAGCGTAGGACTCACTATAATTAAACAATTCCAATGACTAAAAAAAATACAGTTTGGTGGCTTTCAGGGATAATGTTGCTTGGAGTAATTTTCCGCTTATCGATTTACAACTTAGAACCGTTGTTTATGGATTCAGCTTACTATGCCTCACTAGGGCGTTCCATTGCCGAAGGAGATTACCTGCTTCAGGTTAACCAGATGAGCGATAAACCTCCTCTATTTTTTTACGTACAGGCTTTTTTTTCCAGTTGCTGGGAGTCTCTGAATCTGTTGCGGTTCTACCGAGTTTTATCGGTGGAATGATGGGTATTGGCATAATCTATTTTTTAGGTAGAGATATAAAAAACTCTGCTACTGGCATGCTTGCAGCTTTTCTTTTTGCAATTTCTCCTGGTAGTGTGATGCTTTCAGCAACGGGCCTCATCGATTCATTTTTCATGGCAGTCACATTGTTGTCGTTTTGGACATTACTTCATCGTCGTTATTACTGGACTGGGTTGTTGATTGGTATCGCCTTTGGGATGAAGCAAACTGTGCTTGCCTTTGGCCCTCTCTATCTACTTAGCCTACTAATCATTGAGTTTCATCATCACTCTGGTAAAGAGGCTTTTCGTATAATTACGAGATCAGTTCTTCAGATGATGCCAGGCTTCTTTGTATTCTTTTTTCCGATTCTTTACTGGGTAATCTTCATTACAAGTGAACGAATGAATTTGTTCCAATACGTAACTGGATTCATTTCAGGTGAACAGGACACTCAATTTGATGGGGCAGTGGCAAACCGTGTCTCTCATTTGCAAGCAGATTTAGGAGAAGTGACGGGTTTGAGTTGGTATTGGGTTGTTGGAATTTTGTTACTATCAATGCTTATGTTGACGAGTTCAGTTATTCGGCAAAAACTTAAAAAAGGCGGTGTGTCCTTGCCGGATAAACTGCATGTAGGGATGAATCTGTTTACTGTTTTTTTCTTTTATTTATTAATCTTTGTTGCCAGAAAATATACTGGAGTTCACTACGTTTTTCCGATTCTTTACTGGGTAATCTTCATTACA
>DTUH01000042.1:13716-19545 GCA_012964265.1 Candidatus Lambdaproteobacteria bacterium | reverse complement strand
TGGTTTCTGCCTACAACATTCAAGCCGCGCTTGATCGGGACAAATATGAGGTGCTTTTGATAGGCATCGATAAAAGTGGTGCCTGGTTTTTGGGGAAAACTCCGGAATTTTTGGAGAACACCGATGATGTTCGTCGAGTAACTTTTAAGAAAAATTTGCCAACTTCTCCTCCACAAACCGGAAGCTCCCGTGAAGAAAACATGGCAACAACAGAACATTCCGAAAACGATTTAGCAAAAGTTGATGTTTTCTTTCCAATTACTCACGGTAAATTGGGTGAGGACGGAGCATTGCAAGGACTGCTGGAATTGTTGGGAAAACCTTATGTCGGCGCAGACGTTTACGGTTCTGCGATTTGCATGGACAAAGACGTGACAAAGCGCTTGCTGCTGCAACGCGGAATTCCTGTTGCAAACTACAAACTGCTGCGTAATCCGGAAGAGTTGTCATTTGCAGAGGCAGTGCAGGAACTGGGAGATACATTGTTTGTGAAACCCAGCCGCGAGGGCTCTTCGCTCGGTGTTTCGAAGGTCCGTACAGCAGAAGAATATGCGGAAGCTTTGCAGAAAGCGTTTGCAGCAGACCGTAAAGTTTTGGTTGAAGAAGCAATTTCCGGGCGCGAAATTGAATGTTCTGTGCTGGGCAATGATTCTCCGGAAGCGGCGAGTGTTTTAGGTGAAATCGTGCCTCTCCGGGAATTCTATTCTTATGAAGCAAAGTATGTGGACGACGATGGGGCGGATTTAATAATTCCTGCGGAAATTGATCCGGACGTTTCCCAACAAATCCGCAAGGCAGCCGTAGAAGTGTTTCTGCTTACGCAGTGTCGTGGTATGGCTAGAGTTGATTTCTTTCTGCGCGATGACAATTCCTTCATTCTTAACGAAATCAATACTTTGCCCGGATTCACCAAGATCAGTATGTTTCCGAAACTTTGGGATGCCTCCGGATTAGCTTACCCGGAACTGCTGGACAAGCTGATTGAACTGGCATTGGAATGAAAAAGGAAAGTGGGCTTTTCTTTACAGTGAAGTTTTCACTATTTGCACAGAATAACGGGCAAATATTTCATCATTTGTAATGATGCATAATCCTTCACTCTGGGCCTGAGCAATTAACATTCGATCAAAAGGATCTTTGTGATGTTTCGGTAACAAACCCGCCTGATCACCATGAAAACAGGAGATTGGCAATTTTGTAAAGCCCTCCTCTTCTACTAATTGATCCAAGTTTTCGGTAGTAAATAATTTCCCCAGCGATTTTTTGATCGAAATTTCCCAATGGCTGATTGCACTTACATAGACTACATTTCTTGGTTCGGCAATTAAGGACTTTGCTTTCACGCCTAATCGAGGGTGATCACTCAACCACCAGAGCAAAGTATGAGTGTCCAGCAATAATTTTCTCACAAATCTCCCTCAAATCCTGCCACAACTTCATCTGGTGTGTCATCGAAATCATCCGCAATTTTAATTTTTCCTTTCAACCTGCCCGGTTTTCTAGGGTTCCTGTTTTCTCGATGGGGGAGCAGGTCGAGATACGGCTTTCCGGCTTTCGCGATCACCACTTCTTCTCCTGCCCAGACACTTTCACCCAGCTTTGAAAGCTGTGATTTTGCCTCGTGCATGTTGATTTGCATTTCAAACTCCTTTTATAGATTTAGCTAAACTTAGCTAGTAAGTTAATAGTAATGAAAATTTTTGTCAAGAAAAATACTCAGGAATTGGACATTATGCAAGTCTTGAAAACGAGACCTATTTACTGCATACTAGGCTTGGTAAAGCTGGACTTAAATGTAAAAAAACTCTATTTTGTCGTCCTTTCAAGCTTTAACTTGTAAAAAACAATTATTTTAAAAGTGATGGTCCCATAAAAAGCCTGAAATCTACAGTTTGTCATTTCGACCGTAGGGAGAAATCTTTATGATTTTAGAGTGGTCGCCTAGCATAAGATTTCTCGCTGTGTTCGAAATGACACGGTTATAGGACATTTTACAACTGCATCATAAGTGTTTTTTCGACATGCGACTTCACAAAAATCCACCCCTTAATATTGTTCTCTATGAACCACAGATTCCACCCAACACGGGCAACATTGCCCGGCTTTGCGCCGCCACGAAATGTCATTTGATTTTGCTGGGAAAACTGGGATTTGATTTAAGCGACAAACAACTCAAACGTGCCGGATTGGATTATTGGCAATGGGTGAGCTGGGAGCATTTTCCTGATGCAGAAGTTTTTTTTGAAACGCTTGTTCCTGAAAACTTTCATTTTCTTTCTGTGTACAATGAGCGGCCTTATACAAAAATTCATCCAAACGAAGGCGATTATTTATTTTTTGGTAAAGAAACCTCTGGGCTGCCAAACGAATGGATGAAACGTTTTCCGGAGCACTGTTTCACTTTACCGATGTGGGAAAAAGGAGTGCGCAGTTTAAATCTTGGTTCGTCAGTGGCGGTTGTGGTTTATGACTGCTTAAGACAGTTGGGCAAATTCTAAAAATAAAATCCTTCGGGTTGGACAAATTTTACTCATTCAACCACAATCCTGCTAAGATAATTCTTTAACTAATGATGCAGTCAGACAAAGTTGTCATTCCCGCGAATGCGGATCCAGAAACTTGTAAGTATCTGAACTAATGGTTTCTCACTTTTGCGGGAATGACGATCAGTTGTAACGATTATATTTTTTTGAAACCATCAAAAACAACTAAGTAATATGGAAGAAAAATACGGCGTGATGGTTTGTGGGCACGGTAGCCGCGATGAGGAGGCCGTCAAGGAATTTCAGGCGGTTGCACAGGGACTCAAGGAGCGTTTGCCGCAATATGAAACGGATTGGGGATTTTTAGAATTTGCAACACCGGTCATTAGTAAAGGTTTGGATGCGTTGCGTGCTAAAGGCATCCGGAAAGTTCTGGCGGTTCCCGGAATGTTGTTTGCTGCAGGTCATGTAAAAAACGATATTCCTTCCGTACTCAATGCCTATCAAGTGCAAAATCCGGAGTTGTCAATTTCCTATGCACGGGAATTGGGGATCGATCTCAAAATAATCCGTGCGGCAGGTGAACGAGTAGAAGAAGCTTTGCAAAAAGCCGGAGACCGCATTTCTCGCGAGAAAACCTTGCTGGTTGTGGTTGGACGAGGAGCTTCGGATCCGGACGCCAATTCTAATGTTTCGAAAATAACCAGAATGATCTGGGAAGGTCTGGGTCTGGGTTGGGCAGAAACAGCTTATTCCGGAGTTACTTTCCCTCTGGTAGAGCCAGGACTTGAACATGCGGCACGTTTAGGTTACAAACGCATTGTGGTGTTTCCGTATTTTTTGTTCACAGGAATTCTTGTGAAACGGATTTTTCACTATACCGATATCGTTGCAGCCAAACATCCGGAAATTGAATTCGTCAAAGCCTCCTATCTCAATGATCATCCGCTGGTTTTAGATACGTTTGCGGAGCGGGTGGAAGAAATAAGAAATGGTGCAAACAATATGAACTGCCAGCTTTGCAAATACCGCGAGCAGTTTTTGGGTTTTGAAAATGAAGTTGGGTTGCGTCAGGAAAGTCATCACCACCACGTTGAAGGTATTGGAACCGGAAGTTCCGGTGCCGCCGAAAGGTCCAGTGCCAATGGAAGTTCCGCTGTTGCAGACGATGCGCACTCTCACGATCACGCACATTCACATAGTCATGATCATGTCCATGATCACGAACACTATCCCTACCCACATGCGGATCATCCTTTGGGGCCGAAAACTTTGGAGGAGAATTCCGGAAAGTCCGGTGCCGAATGACCGTGGATTATCTTCGTGATCCGACAGCAATTTACCGTCAATCCTTCGCAACTATTCGGAATGAAGTTGATTTTTCAGACATTCCGGAAGACATTGCCAACGTGGCAGTGCGCTTGATTCACGCTTGTGGAATGACAGATATTGTGGAGAATTTGGTCTTTTCTCCGGATGCAGCACAAGCCGGAAGGGAAGCACTGCTGAAAGGTGCTGCGGTTTTGTGTGATGCGAGAATGGTTGCGGAAGGAGTTATTCGGTCAGGACTGCCTGCAAATAACGAAGTGCTATGCTGGAATAATCATCCGGAATGTGCTGCACTTGCCAAAAAAATGGAAACAACACGCTCAGCGGCTGCCGTGGAATTCTGGCGGCCACAACTTGCCGGTGCGTTAGTCACAGTCGGCAACGCACCCACAACATTGTTTAGGCTGCTGGAAGTTCTCGCAGAAGGAGTTGAACCGCCCGCTGTTATTTTGGGCTTCCCCGTCGGTTTTGTAGGAGCGGCAGAGTCTAAAGAATTACTCGTAAAACAATGCCGGGATACCGTACCTTTTTTGACACTTTCCGGGAGACGTGGCGGCAGTGCAATGGCAGCGGCGGCGGTCAATGCTTTAGCAAAATTGTCTGAAAATTAAGGAGTTGTCAGCCACGGATTAACACGGATAAAAACGGATAAAAAAATAAGTAAAATCAACTGTCTTTTGTATCTGCGCAATCAGTGGCTAAAAAAAGTCAAAACGTTTTGCTTACTACTTGTCAATCAGTGGCTATTAAAATAAATTTTCAGAGTTAATATGCCTGATATTTCAAAAAAATGGTTACGGGTAATTGGAATCGGTGAAGACGGCTGGGACGATTTGACTGCCGATTCCCGCGCTTTACTCTATGAATCAGAAATCGTGCTTGGTGGCGAGCGTCACCTGAAAATGATTCCGGATGACTGGAAAGGAGAGCGTATTGTCTGGTCTTCGCCGATTCGGGAAGCTGTTTCAAAAATTGTCAGTTGGCGTCCTGAGAAATCTGCCGGCGGTAAAAAAGTCGCGGTACTGGCGAGTGGTGATCCATTGTGTTATGGAATTGCAACCAAGTTGTTGCGGCATTTGCCGATTGAGGAAATCTGGATTAAGCCCGCAGTGACCACTTTTTCGCTGATGTGTTCACGAGTCGGCTGGTCACTTCCTGATGTAGAAACATTGACGATTCACGGGCGTCCAGTGGAAATGCTGTATCCGTTTGTACAACCCGGAGCAAAATTACTTGTCCTCAACAAAGACGAGGAAAGTCCAAAACATGTTGCAGAATTGCTGAGCTCACGAGGTTTTGGTAAAAGTAAAATCTCCGTTATGGAACATTTGGGTGGTTCTAAGGAACGTCAATTTTCAGGTCAAGCCGATTCATGGAATCATCCAAACGGTGCGGCACTCAATGCCATGGCCCTTGAATGTATTCCTGGCAGTAACGCAAACGTCCTTAGCAGAATACCGGGTCTTCCGGATGAAGCGTTTTTACACGACGGTCAACTGACCAAGCGTGAAATTCGGGCGGTAACTTTATCGAAATTGATGCCGATTGTCGATCAAGTTTTATGGGACGTAGGGGCAGGTTGTGGTTCGGTGGCCATTGAATGGATGCGTACCAATCCTCGCTGTATAGCAGTGGCTATTGAAAAATCGAAATCCCGTTTGAAACTGATTGAACAAAACGCCCGTGAGCTTGGCGTACCAATGCTAAACATAGTTTCCGGAAGCGCACCGGAAGCTTTGGTGGATTTACCCGCGCCGGACGCGGTTTTCATTGGCGGAGGACTTTCATCTGGGAATTTGCTGCAAACCTGCTGGAACGCGCTCAAACCTGGAGGTCGCCTGCTCGCAAATGCAGTCACGCTTGAAAGTGAACAAAAATTGATCCAGTGGCAAAATGAAAATGCCGAAAAGTCCGGTGCTAGTGGAGATTTAACACGTTTGAGTGTGTCTCATGTGGAAAAAATTGGAAAATTTCAGGCATGGAAAGCGACGCGCCCTGTGACTCAACTTGCTGTTAT
>DTUH01000042.1:0-13616 GCA_012964265.1 Candidatus Lambdaproteobacteria bacterium | reverse complement strand
GGAATCCTTTACGGAATCGGTGTAGGTCCGGGTGATCCGGAGCTGCTGACCCTTAAAGCTCACCGTCTGATTAACGAATGCGATGTTTTGGCTTATCCTGCGCCAGAAATTGGTGATGGGCTGGCCTTGCAGATTGTACGTCAATTGTTGAGCAATGATCCAGATTTGTTTCCACTTCGGATGCCGATTGCAGTCTCACCTTTTCCGGCACAGCAAGCCTACGATCAGGCAGCAAAAATATTGGAAATTCCGCTGGAATCAGGAAAATCAGTGGCTGTAATATGCGAAGGAGACCCCTTCTTTTATGGTTCGTTTATGTATTTGTTTGAGCGGCTTGCAGCAAGTTACAAGACTGAAATTGTACCTGGGGTTTCCTCTCCGATGGCCTGTGCGGCAGTCTTAAAAACAGCTCTTGTTTCGCGCAATGAAATTTTAACAATTCTACCGGGACCTCTTGAAGAAAAAGAGCTGGAACGACGATTGTCAGACACTGATGCCGCGGCTATTATGAAGGTTGGACGACATCTGCCAAAAATACGGAGAGTGCTGAGGCACTTGAGACTGGAGCATTGTGCGCAATATGTAGAGCATGCCACCATGCACAATCAGCAAATTATTCCAATTGAAAATCTTGAAGCACAAAAGGTTCCTTATTTCTCAATGATTCTGGTACGTAAAAAGATAAGTCAAGTTGGTGCTGGTGTTATATGAGTAAACGGATAGTTGTTTTTTGTTTAGGAATCAGTGCTTTGCCGGTTGCAAAAAAAATAGCTGCTAAACTTGGTGCAGAACTGCATGGTAAAGCAGATCGTATTTCACAGGAAAGTTATGAATCAGACGTAGATATTTTTTTCACTAACGCGATGCAGCATCTTTCGTCTTTGTTTCGTGAAGGAGTGCCGATTATCGGCGTCTGTGCATCTGCCGTTTTGATTCGCGGAGTAGCAAAATCATTGCAAGACAAGCAAAACGAACCACCCGTGATTGCGGTTGCAGAAGATGGAAGTGCAGTCGTTCCGTTGCTTGGGGGACATCACGGTGGAAATGAATTAGCGAGGAAAATTGCTTTATTGTTGGGAGTAATGCCGGCCATTACTACCGCCGGAGATTTACGTTTTGGTATTGCATTGGACGAACCTCCGGAAGGTTTTGTATTGACCAATCCGGAAGATGTGAAGGAGTTCACTGCTGAATTATTGAGTGGTGAATCGGTGAAGCTTTCTTCGGAAAAGAATCCGACAGCCCCGGATTCCGCACATGGAAACAAAACTGCAGCACCTGATTATATGCCGGTGTTTTACAAATGGTTGCAGGATAGTCTGTTGCCTTTTTCGGAGAATGGAAAACTCCGGATTTCGCTGTCCACAAGACCTATTTCCGGAAATGCAGAACATTTGGTTTTTCAAATCACACCGGAACTTCCTGTAAAAAATATTGCGGTTGGCGTAGGTTGTGAGCGTGGGACGAAGCCGCAGGAATTGATATCACTTGTCCAGAAAACATTGCAGGAAAATGATATTGCTCCGGAAAGAGTTGCGGTTGTTGTCTCGCTTGATCTGAAATCAAATGAACCGGCGGTTCATGCCGTTGCAGAATATTTATCCGAAATTTCCGGTTCAGAATGTCCAGCACGTTTTTTTGACGCAGCCACTTTAGAAGCCCAAACTCCGAATCTCCAAAATCCTTCGGAAATTGTTTTTCGGGAAGTCGGCTGTCACGGAGTAGCCGAGGGCGCGGCTTTGGCGGCTGTTACGGCTTCCGGAACGACCGATGCCGCCGGAAAATCCGTTAGCTGCGGAAACTTGCGGGTGCCAAAAATGAAGTCAGCAAGGGCAACTTGTGCGGTTGTAGAATCGGTTGATTTACTTGATCCACAAAAAATAGGGCGGGCTCAAGGTACTTTGTTTATAGTTGGAACGGGGCCGGGAACACCGAAATGGAGGATTCCGGAAGCTGAAAAAATGATCCGGAAAGCTACCGACTGGGTAGGTTATGGATTGTATCTGGACTTGATTTCAGATTTGGACAATGGGCAAAATCAACACCGTTTTGATTTGGGTCAGGAAGAAGTACGGGTTTGTCATGCCTTAAATCTGGCTGCACAAGGCAAAACGGTTGCTTTGGTTTCATCTGGAGATCCTGGAATTTATGCAATGGCAACGCTGGTTTTTGAGTTGCTGGAAACTGGAAGGTCCAGTATCGCCGGAAGATCCGGTGTTGCAGAAAAATCCGGTTCCGCCGGAAGACCCGGCGCTGCAATAGATTCTGCGGCGGAATGGCAAAGGATTCGAGTTGAAGTCTCTCCTGGAATTTCTGCCTTGCAAGCGGCGAGTGCCCGGATTGGCGCACCGCTCGGTCATGATTTCTGCACGATTTCGCTATCAGATTTACTTACGCCGTGGGAAACGATTGAACGCCGGATTCGTGCCGCAGCTGAAGGTGATTTTGTGATTGCATTTTATAATCCTGTTTCGCAACGTCGAACCACCCAACTGGCTCAGGCGAAGGAGATATTGTTGCAGCATCGACCAGCTAAAACACCTGTTATATTGGGCCGGAACCTTGGTCGTGATGAAGAAAAAGTTCAGGTTGTTTTGTTGGAAAACCTGGATCCAACTCAAGTTGATATGCTGACGGTAGTTCTAGTTGGCTCAAGTCAAACACGCCGCCTGCAGTTGCCAAACGGAGAAGTTAAGGTTTATACTCCACGTGGATATGACCAAAAATCATAAATATTAAATCAAAAATCTAATGACAGTACATTTTATTGGAGCAGGGCCGGGAGCGCCTGATTTAATCACTATTCGCGGAAGGGACTTAATCGCAAAATGTCAGGTTTGTCTTTACGCCGGCTCGCTGGTTCCAAAGGAAGTGGTGGCTTTTGCTCCGGAAGGGGCGTTGGTGCGGGATACAGCACCGCTGAATTTGGAGGAAATCATTGCGGAAATTAAAACAGCGCATGATGCCGGAAACGATGTGGCGCGTGTGCATTCCGGCGACCCTTCAATTTACGGAGCCACTGCAGAACAAATGCGGCGGCTGGATGAACTTGGAATTCCGTATGACGTTACTCCCGGGGTTCCGGCATTTGCGGCGGCTGCTGCGGAATTAAAACAGGAGTTGACCCTGCCTGAAATCAGCCAGACCATCATTGCCACCCGCACCACCATGCACGCCTCTGCGATGCCGGAAGGTGAGGAACTCTCAAAGCTGGCTTCAATCGGGGCAACCCTCGCTATTCACTTGTCGGTACGAAATCTCAAGTTTGTGCAGAATGAGCTGATTCCGCATTACGGCAAGGATTGTCCGGTTGTGGTGGCCTATCGGGTGACCTGGCCGGATCAACAGTTCATTCACGGAACGTTGGCAAATATTCGAGAAAAACTGCGTAAATCCAAAATCAGCCGTACCGCATTGATTTTAGTCGGTCAAGTTTTTGATGAACATAATTTCCGGGACAGTGCTCTTTATGATCCACAACATGTGCATGTGTTAAGGCCAAAGAAAAAATCGGTAAAAAAATGAGGAGAATTATTGGTTTTCATTTTGATCTGTTTTTGAATTTCTCAAACCATGAGCTCAAATTTTCCCTCAAATCTCATCACAACACACCTGTTGTCATGCCGCCACCAAAAACTTGATGCATGAGTTCCCTGATTCACCGGCTCAATCTTTATTTTGAAGTTTTGCCGGAACGGCTCCGTCCCTGGCGCTGGTGGGTGCTGTTTATGTACATGATCCTGATGGCTTTTCTGGCCGCTGGCATACCGCGTTTTGCCTTCACCTGGGCGAATGACGATATGTTCGGTAAAGATGATCCGGTTCAAATTTCTCTGGACCGGATCAAGGAACTCTTCGGTGGCACGGTTACTCTTGGTATGGTTTACCGACCAGTCGACGGCGATTTATTTTCAGTGAGAAGTCTGGGAGCTTTGCGGAACATCCACGATGTCTTGGATGCAGAAGCCGTCCGAGGTGTGGATGATCTGGAAAATTCACTGGGACTTTTGAGCGAAGTGGAATCCCTGATCAATGCCACCTACATCGAAGTTGAAGGAGACAACATCCGTTTTCGTGATTTTGTCGGTGAGGAACTGCCTTCAAGTCCGGAACAGAGCAGGTTGCTCCGTGTGCAGGCACTCAAGGAACCTGAGTATCCACGTGTTCTGGTTTCCGACAACCTGAAGTATGGCATGATGTTGTTGCGGACTAACTTCAATGCCGTTCCGCTCGTAGAGGATGAGCTTGAACTGCTGGAAGGCTTTGCAGAAAACGAGCTTGAAGAACAAGATGAACAGAAGGCGCAGTTTGTCAAGCATGGCTTGGAGGATTATGCAGATTTTGAAAAAAAGATCTGGAACCTGCTGAGTGAAGAACGGTTCAGTAAGGATCTCGTTTTCATGCATCCCAGTTGGGGAGCTTCCTATCAACTCGACGTCTGGGCTGTTGAATATCAGAGAGCACTGGTCATTTCCCTCATCTTAAGTCTTATACTGACTTATTTGTTGCTGGGGTCACTGCGGGCGGTGATTTGGCCGATCCTGATTTTCGTTTCAAGTATAGTAGGCGTTCTTGGTCTGGCAGGCTGGACTGGCTGGCCCATCGACCTTTCGCTCTACATTGCTTTCGGACTGGTCAGCGTAGCTGCAATTGCCGATGTGGTACACGTAATGTCAGGGTACCTGTTTTTTCATCAGCAGGGACAAAATCACAGAGAAGTGATGCGCTCAGTCTTCAGCAAAACTGCGCTTGCCTGCCTGCTGACCAGCATAACTACTGCAATCGGTATCATGTCCCTCTTTTTCATCAAGCTGCGTGTAATTCAAACAATGGGTCTGCTGGGAGGTATCGGGGTGATGTTTGCTTTCATGCTGACCATCATCGTGTTGCCCGTTCTGTTGAACTGGTTCCCTCCTCGTCCTGCAAGAATTTCCAAACAATCTAAAGTCACTCTGATTCTACGGATCGTACAGCGTTTGCTTCGGGGTATTGAAGGAATGAGCTCGGATTATCCAAGGACGGTTATCCTATTTTTTGCTGCAGGCGGGTTTCTGCTGATTCTAGGAATAACGCGGATTGAAATCGACACGGTTTTCTCGGATTACTATCCACAGGATTCGCCTGTGCGTCAGACAATCAGCTTGCTGGACGAGCAGTTTCTCGGCACCGGAAACATGGAAATCCTGCTCGAAACGGAAACTGAAGGTGTATTCAGAGATCCTGAGGTGCTTCTTGCACTGGAAGCAGTGAAGCAATGGCTTGAGACTCGATACCCGGAACTGGTTACTCACAACTGGACGCTGAACAACCAACTCAAACAGACTCATCGCAAACTGATGGAAAATCGTGAAGAAAACTATACCGTTCCTGACAGTCCGGAACTGGTCTCACAGCTTTTGGTACTCATCGAAGGAGGAGATTACGAAAACCTGGAACGGATGGTTTCGCTGGATTATGCTAATGCGAGGATGAGCGTCTCCCTGAAAACCATCGGCTCAAAAAAGTCGGTAGAACTGCTCAACGTTATCCAGCCGGTAATTGAACGAATTCTCGCCCCGCTCAAGGATCGTTACCCTGGACTCAGGGCGACGGTAACAGGTGGAGTTGGAGCCTGGGCTAGGGTGTTCGACGCGATCAGCTGGTCTCAAATACGCAGCTTCGGGCTGGCCTTCATTATTATTTCGCTGATCATGGTGGTCATTTTCGGTTCACTGAAACTTGGTCTGGTAGCAATTCTACCTAATACTTTTCCGATGTTGACAGTGTTTGGGCTGATGGGCTGGCTTGACTTTAAACTGGATACCACCACGCTGATGACCGCACCGATCATTATTGGAATCGCTGTGGATGACACGATTCATTTTATCACACACTACCGGCTGTCCCTGCTCCGCGGAGCAAGTATTTCTGAGTCTATCCATGCCACCCTCCAAGAAGTCGGACAGGCGATTGTTTTCACCACGCTGATATTAATGACCATCTTCGTTTGCTTCATCCTGGTCAGTCACGTTGGAGTTTCTCGTTTCAGCATTCTTGCTGTTATCTCCATTTTTTCAGCACTGATTGCTGATTTACTGCTTTTGCCGGCACTATTTCGAGTTTTACAAATACGGGGTTAGATATTATTATCTGAATTTGGGTCTGATGAATCAGCTGTAAAGTCCAAGTTTTCAACTTGATTTTATCATTTTGTGATGTGTCTAAGTACATAGTCCATCACCTCATCAATTGTACTGCAAACATCAAAGGCATTAAGTTGTGGCCTTTCCACAATCAAAACAGGAATTTTCATTTTTCGTGCAGCCTCAATTTTTGCGTAGGTCGAATCACCGCCGCTGTTCTTAGTGACTAAAAGTGTTATCCTGTGCTGCTGAAACAGGGCAAGTTCGCTTTCAAGAGTGAACGGGCCACGCCTCTGCAAAAAAGTTGCATCCGACCAAGCGGAAACCCTGGTGACGGATTCATCAAGTTCCGGAACATCCACTGTACGCACCACAAAATGACATTTTTTACATTGCTGAAAAAACTCTAAACCTCTATTCCCAGTTGTCAGAAAAACAGTCGGCGTTGATAATTTGGTGTTCGAAATTTCAAATTGGTTTTTTAAATATTCAGCGGCAACTGTCAAATCCGGAACCTCGATCCATTGATCACCGGTCTGTTTACTCCATGGCTTACGGGTCAAACGCAAAAATGGTATTTGCAGTTCTGTTGCCGCTGCAAGTGCGTTTTTACTGATTTGTGCAGCATAGGGATGGGTAGCGTTGACCAGCAAAGTAATTTTTTCCTGCAGCAAATAATTTTGCAGTCCGGACTTGCCGCCCGTACCGGTAGTTCCGGAAAAGCCGCCGATCCGAACTTCTCCAGCTGGAAGTCTCGGATGTTTGGTGGCTCCGTACAACGAGGTGATAACAGTCAACATCTCCAGAGAAAATTGCGAAACCAGGCACTCAGCCAGATCGTAGGCTTCGCGTGTTCCACCCAGAATTAAAAGTTTTTCAGGCATTGTTTTCGGCCTCTCCAACGAGTTCTCCATGGGAATTCGCACCGGAGGTTCTGGCAATCACTAGAATATTGAGATGAGTTTCTGTATTTCGCAATGCTTTTCGAACAACAAGGCAGGCTTGTTCTGCGATTCTGTCCGCAAGGGGCAGGCCCGCGTTTTGTGCCAGTTTTAAAACCTCGTTCGCAGTGTTGGCAGATTTGGTTTTCTCACATAATTCTTGATTTGCACCGAGTCTCTTCAGTTGTTCTGCCAACTGGTTAAAATCCACTTGGCTGCGTCCGGAATGTAAATCAAGATGACCTTGTGCCAACTTGGTGAGTTTACCGAATCCACCTCCGATCGTGAGTTTAGGCAAAGGATGTTTACGGAAATATTTAAGCAGGCCGCCCGCAAAATCTCCCATATCAAGCATAGCTTCGTCAGGAAGTCCGTAATGGTTCTGCACTAATTTTTCGCTGGTAGAACCGGTGCATCCGGCGACGTGTTGCAAGCCGTTGGCGCGCGCGACGTCGATGCCACGATGAATGGAATGAATCCAGGCGGAACAGGAATACGGAATGACAATGCCGGTTGTGCCCAAAATCGAAATTCCACCCAAAATACCGAGGCGTGGATTCCACGTTTTTTTCGCTAATTCTTCACCACCGGAAACGGCAATCGTCAGTACGACATCTCCGGAATGATGAAATTTTTCAGCAACTTCGGATACAACAGCGCGCATCATTTGCCGGGGAACAGGATTGATCGCCGGTTCTCCAATCTCCAGTGCAAGTCCAGCTTTCGTGACTGTCCCCACTCCGGGTCCTGCGTTGAAAACTACTCCTGATCCCGGAATTCCGTACCTGACAGTAACACTGATTTCAGCTCCATGTGTCACGTCCGGATCGTCACCCGCGTCTTTGATAATAGCTGCAGTTGAAACATCTGTTCCAAGTTTTGTGTGACACAGCGCAAATTTCGGCTGTTCACCTTTGGGTAAAACTATGCTGACAGAATCAGGAAATTCGCCGGTGATCAGCGCCGTTAAAGCGGCTTTGGTTGCAGCAGCAGCACAGGCTCCTGTGGTCCAGCCACGCCGGAGTGGACCGGAAGGTTTTTCAATCATGGTGCAATCGAATCTTTGCTGTAAAAATCTTGCTTATCCTGTTATTCTGTCACAAACGAAAAAGATGTAATTTTATGACTCTAACGCATTTTAACAATTTTTTCAGAGCAAAATATTTATGCAATCACTTCCTTTTGAGTTACCAAGGTTTGAACCGGGATGGGTTTGGTTAGCAGGCTCAGGTCCCGGAGATCCAGGATTGCTTACTCTTCACGCTTTAAATGCACTGCGCCAGGCCGATGTACTGGTTTATGATGCCCTGGTTGGCAAAGGAATTCTGGAATTGGTTGCACCTGATTGTAAACTGGAATATGCCGGAAAACGTGGAGGCAAGCCTTCAGCAAAACAAAGAGATATTTCTATACGTCTGGTGGAATTGGCAGAGCAGGGTAAGTGTGTTTTGCGACTCAAGGGTGGTGACCCGTTTGTATTTGGAAGGGGCGGCGAGGAGGCTTTGTATTTGGCGAAAGCTAAAATTCCTTTCCGGATTATTCCTGGTATTTCGGCAGGAATTGGAGGTTTGGCTTATGCCGGAATCCCGGTAACGTATCGTGATTTTAATTCTGCTGTCACTTTTCTTACGGGACACGGAATGGCCGGCGATATTCCGGAACGGCACAACTGGGATGCGATCGCGCAGGGATCACCGGTGATCGTGATGTACATGGCAATGAAATATCTCGGTGTGATTGCAGCTCGTCTGATGCGAAACGGCCGTTCTCCGGATGAACCGGTCGCAGTGATCACTGAGGCAAGTTTACCGGATCAGCGTGTTTTAGAAACCAGGCTCGGAACTTGTGCGGCAGATATTGAAAAACACGGATTTGAACCTCCTGCTGTAATTGTGGTTGGTGAGGTTGTCTCTTTACGTGAATTTTTGAAATGGATGGATTAGCTTGAATAAGTTAATTTCGAAAAACAACAATAAACTATAAAAGGAAAATATGTACATACCAGCAGACTTCAAGATGAACGACGCAGCAGAAATTCGGGCTTTTGTGCAGGCACATCCTTTTGGAACTTTGCTGACAAATGGCAAACAAGTCCCGCAAGTGACTCACTTACCAATGCAGCTTCTGACTGATGATGCGGAAAATGACTCACTCAACCTTCATCTGTCAAAAGCAAACCCACATGCCAGTGGACTTGAAAACGGAGAAAGCGCGATTGCGGTTTTTGTAGGAACAAACGGTTACATTTCTCCCCGCTGGTATGCAGCAAAGGATAATGTTCCAACCTGGAATTACACAGCAGTACATGCAATTGGAACGCTGCGGAAAATTGAAAATGAGGAAGAATTGATGAAACTGGTGGATCAATTGACCATAGAACATGAGGCGGGTGCAGAGTCACCATGGCGAGCCGACTGGTCTGTTGCAAAAATTCGAAAAATGGTCAAAGCGATTGTAGGATTTGAATTGAAGGTTGAACGTTGGGAGGGAAAAAAGAAAGTTGGTCAAAATAGATCGGCTGAAGATCAGGCCAGTCTCAAACGAAATTTGGAAAATTCTGGAGATCCAGCTTATCAAATGCTCGCAAAACAAATGAAAACAAATTAGCTTGCCCAAAAACTAAAACATGGTAAAAATCACAAAAGTTTATACACGCACCGGTGACTCCGGACAGACCGGGCTCGTTGGGGGAAAGCGGCTTCCGAAAGATCATCCGCGCATCGAAGCATACGGAAGCGTCGATGAACTGAATAGTAACATCGGAATTGTATTAAGTTTTCTTTTGCAGAAGAAAAAATCAAAACGGCGGGACAAACTGGAACTGATTTTGGAAGCAATTCAGCAAAAACTTTTTGACATGGGCTCCGAACTGGCGACTCTTCCCGGTGATGAGTACGAGGGACAGCTCACTTTACAGGCCGAAGACGCGGAATGGCTGGAGGAAATAATTGATGCAATGAACGAAGAACTGCAACCGCTGAAAAGTTTTATCCTGCCGGGCGGAACACCGCTAAATGCGTTTTTGCACCTCGCACGTACTGTTTGTCGAAGAGCCGAGCGAGATATTCTCAAACTCAAGCAGCTTGATTTGGTGAGTCCGGAAATCATCAAGTACATAAACCGGCTTTCCGATTTCCTTTTTGTCGCCGGACGTTGGGTCACAGAAACCCTTGGTGAAAAAGAAACCTTGTGGCAGCCGGGAAAAAGTAAGCCGGACTGGAATTGGAACAATTAAGTAACATACCAGGAATTTAATGCACCGCGTTGCCACCAAACCCGGAGATTTGGACTCCGAAAAAAATTTTGAAAGCGGACCTTACTCCGCCCGTCAAACTCCCGCCGATATTTTATTCATCAGTACTGCCGATACGGAGCTTTCCGGACTGGCCCAGGTTTGGGGTAAGCGTTTCCGGAAAAAAGCGAGCCCTACACTGCGTTTGATGCAGGCCAATCCGCTCCAGCATCCTGACGCAGCTGAACATTATGCCGATCATGTTTTGTGTAAAGCCAGGCTGGCAATTTTTCGTCTACACGGCGGTTACGGTTATTTTCCGCATCTGCTGGATGAAATCCTCCACATAAAAAGTCACGGTGCAAAAACTAGGATTCTAGTTCTACCCGGAACTGATGAATGGGATCCGGAGTTGATGAAGTTCAATGATTACGCAGAACCGCTGGTGCGTCAAATGTTTACCTATTTCCGTGAAGGCGGAGTTGAAAACATGGAACGTGCGGCTGAGGCGGTGGAAATGCTGCTGGAAAATAAAACCAAGGACTTTCCGGAAGCAGTGATTGTTCCAACATTTGGCTGGAGAACAAACAAATCAAAAATCAGCAACCAGAAATCAGCTAGCGGCCGAGTTTGGATCACCTTTTACCGTGCTCTGCAGCAAACTGGCGACATGGCTGTGGTTGAGGCTTTAACCGAAGCTTTGAAAAAACATGGTCTTGAAGTTTCGGGATTTTACGCTTATTCGTTGCGTGAACCGGAAGCACAGGAAGAGTTGCTGCGTAAAGCGGAAAAAGAACCTCCGGACGCGATTTTGACTATGCAGAGTTTTTCGATTGGATGCATGGATGAGGGGGATAAAGCTCGCTTGTCGTTTTTGGAGAGACTGAATTGTCCGGTGATTCAGGTACCAACTTCAACCGAAGACCGTGAAGCATGGCTGAAAAATCCACGAGGTTTTTCTGCTTCCAATGCCGCAATGTCCGTGGTACTTCCTGAAACAGATGGACGGCTTTTCAGCACAGTTGTCGGTTTTAAGCAGGAACAGGAAGCAGCACCGGAATTGGAGTTCCATTCGAAACGTCTGGCTCCGGATGTGAAGCAAATTGCACATGTGGCGGAGCTTACCGCAAATTGGGTGCGCCTGCGAAGAACAGCAAATTCAGAAAAACGGGTCGCTATTATTTTGGCAAATTATCCAAACAAAGACAGCCGCCTCGGAAATGGAGTTGGACTTGATACTCCGGCCAGTGTGATTGCTTTTCTAAAAGATTTGGGAAAACGCGGGTACTGTATTTCATTTTTCCCCGGAACGGAGTCCGATTCTACCGGAGAAGATTTGGGAGCGAAAATTCCGGAAACAGGCGACGAATTGATCCGGATTTTGCAGGCAGGAATCACCAATGATGCGGAATTGAGTTACGGCAAAACGCCGGAGCAAGGCATTTCCCGCAAGCGTTTGTTTGCCATGATCGACGCACTTCTGGCACCGGACCTTCCGGCGGAAAAAAGTCAAGCAACTTTGGCCAAACAATGGACGCATGAAGTCGCGGATTTCATTCCGGTTGCCGGAAAGCGTTTTGGCAACATTTTCATCGGGATCCAACCGCAGCGCGGATTTGGTTTGCAGACTCAGGCGATTTATCACGATCCGGCTTTGTCTCCGCCTCCGGAATATCTGGCGTTTTATCAGTGGATTCGTGAGGACTTTGACGCACATGCCGTAATTCATTTTGGCAAACACGGCAATTTGGAATGGCTGCCTGGACGGAGCATCGCTCTGGGATCTGACGATTTTCCGCAAATTGCCTTGAAAACTTTGCCGAATTTGTACCCCTTTATCGTCAATGATCCGGGCGAAGGAGCGCAAGCCAAACGTCGTTCGTCCGCCGTGATTGTCGATCACCTCACCCCGCCTTTGACCCGTGCCGGTCTTTACGAAGAACTGGATCGCGCCGAACGTTTGCTCGAAGAACACGCCCACTGTGAAACGCTTTATCCTGAACGCGCCCACGAACTCGAACACGAGATTGAGCATCTGCTGGAACACGTCGATTGGAGTGCGGAACTTCCGGAAGATGAGGATCAACTTAACGCCCTTAGCAGTCATCTTTGTGAGTTGAAAGAAAGTCAAATTCGTTCCGGTTTGCACATTTTTGGACAACTTCCAGAAGGCGAAAAACGAATTGATTTTTTGCTTAGTTTACTGCGAATGCCCTCTGTGGAGCGTCCGGGTTTGCTACAGGCACTTTTGGGCAAAGAACCGGATTTTGATCTCGATACGCTGTCAATTCGGGAACGTGACGAAATTGAACAGCAAGCCAGAGATTGGATAAAAGACGAAGTGAGCCTTACATTAAATCAAACAAAAAAATCCGAAATCCGAAAGCAAGCCTTACATCCTACATCCGAAATCAGCCGCTGGCTCCACGAAACTCTACTGCCGCGTTTTAAGCGTTGTGCAGATGAAACCCGCAGTTTGGCTTTGGCCCTCGAAGGACGCTTTGTGAGTCCGGGACCATCCGGCGCGCCAACGCGGGGACGGATTGATGTTTTGCCGACGGGGCGGAATTTCTATTCAGTCGATCCCCGTGTGATTCCCACGCAGACTGCATGGCGTTGCGGACAGGCGTTGGCCGAAGAATTGATTGAACGCTACCGTGCGGATCATGGTGAATTCCCAAAAACGACTGCACTCGTGATTTGGGGAACCTCGAATATGCGTACAGGCGGCGATGACATCGCACAGGCTTTGGCGCTTTGGGGATGTGAACCGGTTTGGGAACCTGTTTCCGGACGTGTGGTTGATTTTGAAATATTGCCGCTTTCTGTTTTGGGAAGGCCACGGGTGGATGTGGTTTTACGCGTTTCCGGAATGTTCCGAGACTCCTTCGGAGACGTGATGCGACTGCTTTCAACCGTGCCAAAACGCCTGGCCGAACTAGACGAACCGGAAGAGATGAATCCGGTACGTGCTGCATGGCTCTCTGATCAGGAGCGTTTGAAGTCTACCGGAGTTTCTGCGGAAAACGCTAAACGGCTGGCGGAATTACGGGTATTTAGTTCCGGACCTGGAGCATACGGAACCGGACTTTTGCCTTTGATTGACGCTGGAAACTGGGAAACTCGCGGCGATTTGACTGAAGTGTTTTTGAAATGGGGCGGGCATGCTTACGACTCCGACGGCACTAGTTCAGAGGAAATAAATTTGTTGCGTCAAAGACTGAGCACCGTGGAAATTGTACATCAAAATCAGGATAACCGCGAACACGATATTCTTGATTCGGATGACTATTTTCAGTTTCAGGGAGGACTACAGGCGGC
>DTUH01000041.1 GCA_012964265.1 Candidatus Lambdaproteobacteria bacterium | reverse complement strand
GACTGAGGACGAATTGCCACGTTTACCTCACCTGAAATCAAGCCCCGGTGGGGGAGTTTTGTACGGATGCCTCCGATCTCAACTTCCGCATTTGCACCTTCAATTTTAATTATTTCTGCCTTCACTATATTTGCATCACCTATAAAATCAGAAACAAAGAGGTTTACCGGTTCTTCATAAAGTTGACGAGGTGTTCCTTCTTGAGCAATCACGGCTTGGTTCATGACAATTATGCGGTCAGAAACGGCCAGGGCTTCTTCCTGATCATGGGTGACGTAAACTGTGGTTAATTCCAGATTCTGCTGTAACTCCCTGATTTCTTCGCGGACTCTACGGCGTAGTTTCGCATCAAGATTTGAAAGCGGTTCATCAAACAATAGCACTTCCGGTTCTAACACCAATGCTCTGGCAACGGCAACTCGTTGTTGCTGACCTCCAGATAATTCGCTAGGCAAACGATTTCCAAATCCGGATAGTCCTACCATTTCCAAACCGGCAATAGCTTTTTCTTGCACCTCATTTTTTGGCAAACGACTCATCGAAAGTCCGTAAGAAACATTTTGCAAAACCGTCATGTGCGGAAATAAAGCATAAGACTGAAAAACCATGCTGACATCCCGATCGGTTGCCGGGAGTTTGGTTACATCTTTTCCACCTATGTGAACACTGCCTTCGGTTATCATTTCAAGTCCTGCGATCAAGCGCAATGTAGTTGTTTTTCCACATCCGGAAGGACCGAGCAAAGTAACAAGTTGTCCGGACTCTATAGAAAAATTTAGATTTTGTACCGCTTTCACATCTCCGAAAGCTTTGGTCACGTTCTTAAATTCAACAGCAATGGAATTTGTCATATTTAATTTTGGTGAAATTATTTTCTAAGGTATTTTAAAACTCAAAAGCCTCTCTTCTGCCGAGTTCGCGTTTTCCAACAAGGACTTGAATGGTTCCGATTGCGGCTAACATAACCATAATCAAAACCGATGAATACGCAATCGCCAAACCATAATCTGAGTTTTCAACACGCCCTAAAATATAAGAAGTAGCCATGTCGTAATCTGCACTAACTAGAAAAATAACGGCGCTAATTGCCGTCATGGCCCGCACAAAACTGAAGACCAAAGCTGCAACTACCGCCGGACGTAAAAGTGGCAAAAGAATACGCCGAAATGTGGTGAATGAACGTGCGCCCAAAGTCAAAGAGGCTTCGTCTAAACTCGGATCGAGTTGACTCATGGAGGCGATTCCTGCTCGGATTCCGGTGGGCATGTTCCGGAAAATAAAACAAACTACTAAAATAACTCCGGTTCCGGTAATTTCAATCGGCGGCACATTGAAAGCCAAAATATAACCAATACCAATCACTGTTCCCGGAATGGCAAAACTAAGCATGGTTAAAAATTCAAAACCGTCTTTTCCTCTGAATTTTTGCCGCACCAAAATGTAGGCCACCAGCAAACCAAAAGCCGCAGTCAAAGGAGCAGAAATTACTGAGATTTTTAATGTTGTCCAAAATGAATTCCATGCTGCACCTTCCCACATTAAACCATATTCGTCTGACCAACTGACGGCAAATTCGTCAATATAATGTTTTAAAGTGAAATCGTGTCGATGACCCCAAGTTTCCACAAAGCCGCCAAAAAAAATCATTCCATAAATAATCAAACTCAAAGCAACAAAAGGCAGTGCTGTACTATAAACTCCAAATTTAACTCTTTTCGGCAGACGAATATGAACTCCGGCATCGCCTTTTCCGGTGATGGTCGCATACGATTTTTTCCCCAACCAGCGGCGTTGTGCGAAAAATGCGGAAAGCGTGAAAATCAACAAGACAATCGCCAAAACAGCAGCCATACTTTGGTCGCCTTGCGCACCGGCAATGGCGAAGAAAATCTGTGTGGAGAGGACTTCATAACTTCCGCCAAGCACCAGAGGGTTGCCAAAATCTGCAAGACTTTCTATGAATCCCAGTAAAAATGCGTTGGCAATTCCGGGACGCATCAACGGGAATGAAACCGTCCAGAAAGTTTCCCAAGTGTTCGCACGCAAAGTTTGTGCGGCTTCCTCCATTGAAGGACTGATGCCTTCCACGACTCCGATTAGTACCAGAAATGCAATCGGTGTAAAAGCCATGGTTTGTGCAAACCAAATTCCTGGCAAACCGTAAATCCAACGTGTTGGCTCAATGTTAAAAGCCCATTCCATAAAAGTATTGACGGCTCCGGAACGCCCGAAAAGTAAAATAATTGCCAAACCGATTACAAAAGGCGGCGTGATAATTGGCAAAAGTGAAGCCGTTCGAATGAGATTTTTGGCACGCATTCCAGTACGTGTAATCATCAAAGCAAAAGCCAAACCGAGTCCGGTGGTGGTTACACCAACCAAAATGGCCATGAAAAATGAATTCCAAGCAATTCCGCAATTTAAGTTGCTAGTAAAACAACTTAGCCCCCAAATATTTATAGAAGTAAATTTTTCAATAAATGGCAAAAAAACAAAATTTCCGTCTGCATCCTGAACTGCATTAATCAGGATTCTGGAAACCGGAAAAAATACAAAAGTCACCACCAGAACAATACTCAATCCTATTGAGCCGGAAACAAAAACATCGCCGTTTGTGATTCCACGCGAAGCCAATCCTTGTGTCAACAAAAATAAAAATCCAGCGCAAACCAACAAAGCACCATAGCCCATTCCAAATTGAGTTTGACCCAACTCACCAAAACCATTTTTGAGAAACTCCCAGTTCCAACCGTGTAAACTAATCGCAAAACCCTGTAACAAAGTGTAAACGAAACCAAAAGCACCGGAAAAAATAAGGGTATTTGCGAAGCGGGAATCTGTTTTTTCTAACCTGAAAACAGTCAGAGGTAGTAATAAAACCAAAACCAACGGACAAAGCCACCAGCGTTGATGCATCAGAATTTGCAGAAATCCTGGTGAATATTCATCGAAAGTTGGATAACCGTCAGTCACCCAAATGAAACTCCAAAATCCATCATAAGCCGCATACCAAGGCAGTACGAAAAAACCGAACCAAGCGACACCAAGCCATGACAGAAAAGGGAGATTTAGTTTCATGGAAATTTATTCAAGGAAATTTGGAATCTTGGCGAGAATTCTCCGGAAACCGATAAAAAGGCTTCCGGAGAACAGATGGTCGAGATCAACGAGGAAGAGGTTTTACATCGCGATCCCATTTTGCCAAAAGGCCTGAGCGGACTGATTTTGAACCATATCTTGCGTGGTCATAATCAATCAACTTGATGCTGCTCACATCCGGTGCTTCCTTTGGAACGGTAGCATTTTTATTGGATGGAACTTGATAAGCTTTAACCGAACCAGCCATGCTTTGCACATCTGCAGTTAGTGCAAAATCCACCCATTTTTTTGCGCTGTCCAAGTTTCGTGCACCTTTGATTATGCTCATGGAACCAATTTCGTAACCCGTTCCTTCGCAAGGTGCAACGGTTTGAATCGGCATTCCTTTCACACCTTGTGTCACAGCATCGTGCATGAAAACAATGCCGATTGTGTTTTCGCCCCGTGCTGCAGATTTGATTGGAGCGGAGCCGGACTTGGTGTATTGGTTGATGTTGCGGTGTAGGCTTTTCATGTAGTCAAAACCTCCGTCTTCGCCAAACAATTGAACCATAGTCGCCAAAGTGGTGTAGGCGGTTCCGGAAGTATTTGGATTCGCCATTTGGATTTCACCTTTGTATGCGGTATGCAACAAATCTTTCCAGCATTTTGGTTCCGGCAAATTTTTCTTGGCCAGCAATTCGGTGTTGAAACCAAAACCGAGTCCGCCCATATAAATTCCGACTGTTTTTCCACCAGTTGCTTTGTGAGGAGCTTTAGCCCAATCGTTCAACTCTCCAAACTTTGATGAGGTATAAGCCTGCGTCAAGCCTTCTTCCGCGGCTTGTAAATGCGGATCGCCAGTTCCGCCCCACCAAACATCACCTTTCGGATTGGATTTTTCCGCCCTGATTTGCGCCAGTGTTTCTCCGGAGCTTTTTCGAGTCATGCGGACATTGATTCCTGTGCGTTTCTCAAATTCATTGACCATCAATTCGCACCAGCCGATTTGCGGACTGCAATAAAGCGTCAGTCTCCCTGCCGCGTATGTTGGTAATGCAACCATTAACAAAAGTAACGACAACATTGTCATTCTAACTATTTTCATACTAACTCCTTGAATAAGGGTTAAACAAAAAAGGATTCTCACCATTGAGAAATCCTAAGGAAATCCCAGTTAAACAAAAGGAAAATCCAAGAGCAAACAGTC
>DTUH01000040.1 GCA_012964265.1 Candidatus Lambdaproteobacteria bacterium | reverse complement strand
AGCTGATGTTTTAGCTGCAAAGGCGTTGAAAAAACAGAATGAAAAATTAAAACTGACATCAAAACGCTTACGCCGCAAACGAATTTCCTCAAGCAGGAATCTTTATGAAGGCTCCCTCTGGCGTTATGAATCCTCATTCGGAAATTTACTTCGGGATCATCGTGCCCGCTTCCGTGGGGATTTGCTGAGTATTAGTGAAGTGAGTTTAATCGTAAACGTACCACCTCCAAAATTACCTGTAGAAGGACAACCTGCAGGAGGAGCAGAAACTGCTAACGTTGCCTTAGAAGCTTTGACACTCAGGGATGCTATTGAAGAGGAACAAAACGAAATTTTACGAAATCTGGATGGCATTTCTGCTCGGGTAATCCGGGTTCTTCCGAATGGAAACATGCTCATCAAAGGCCAAAAAATCGATTATCGGCAACGTAATCAAGTCCGATATATTACCACTGTAACCGGAATTTTACGTCCAGCAGACGTAAATGATTCTAACATTGTTTCCGCCCGTAAACTCGCCAACCCTAATGTAAGAATCAAACGCCAGCAAAGCAGCAGCCTTGTTCGTGAACGACTCGAAAAACTCGCCCCGCTGCTTGGCAAGCAAAAAGCAGGGTTTTTCGGCCGTCTTGGTGATTTGGCCAAAGGTGGCGCTGAGTAAACAAAAAACCGGGTTTACCTGAAATTTATGCTTTCGAAGTTTTTTGCAGCATAGTCTGCTTCAGCAACTCACGCTAAGTCCCCACATATCAATAAAATATTTCTGTCTGTTTCTTCCGGTTACATAGAGCTGTTTTCAAACACTAGCTCCTCTGCATTTTGGACTTTTCAGGAATGACGAATTTTTTTGACAGAAAAGCCCAGCCATCATTGTACTTCTAACTGATTGACAAATTTTTTCTTTAGTGTTTTTCAGCTAATATTATTCCGTTTTACACCTGTTTTTGCTATAAACATAAGGCAACAAAATATTTTTTCAAATAAATTTTTGAACTATTCCATGACTAAAGATTTGAACACCGATACACTTTCCCAATTCGACAGACAACTGGAGATACTGTGCTCGTATAATCTACAAGTGCCTTGTAATCCACAGGGCGAATTTGCTGCAAGTGGATTTAAAATTTTGTTGCAATCCCTCAGTTCAACAAAAATCAGTGATTCCCTGCGTGGCTCGTACCACGTAATACACCTTAAAAAATGGAAAGAATATGCACAAAGGGAATTTAATGAAATGGGCAGGATAAACCGCTTGCGGTTAGAAAGTCTGGTCGCACTTTCAGATGAAGAAATGTATCGAACGATGTATGAAGGTTTACTTCTTTTTGATATAAATCCAGAAGATGCCCCAGCATTAGGAGTGCAGGAAAAGACTGGCAAGTTTGATGAAAACGGCAAACCTGTGATGCGCAGCATTGCATTTGATATTTTTAAGAAAGGAGCAATTCATGGAATTGAAGGCCTGGAAAGATTTTTACCATCTGCCTCTATCAAGGGAGAGGCAGGAATGGATGCTCATCTGGAACAGGAATTTTCCGGAACGGATCTCGTGAGTTACTTCAAACAGGATTCAGGAAACATGATCAAGTCCCTCACAACCATTGGAAGTTTGGGTGGAATCGGACATAAACCTGATTCAGATATGGATGCACAAGTCATCATCAATACAAATCCGGAATTTCAATTCAGCTGGAATGACGCGGATTTTCTAGTGGCTTTAATCGCGAATGTGATGGAGTCTTTTTATGAAAATTATTTGCGCAATGCACTGACGGCAGAAGAACGAAGAGAATTTAAATTAACAGCCACTGAGACATTAAAACAAAAATGCGGTACAGGTTTAAGTGAAGAAGAACAACGCGTGATTGAATTTATTTTTGCAAGTAGTTACCGGTGGGAATTACGAAAATTGATCCAAGATCATTTACGACAACGCCCTGCAGAAGAGCAAAAAAGATTATTCATGAGTGCAGTTGTTACAACTTTGAAAAAATTTCCTGATTGTGAAGATTTGCTGGCTCCTCTTAATAATTTTTTCTCCTTCATAAAAAAAAGCGGAGGTGATTTACATAAAAAGAGTTTTCCATATTCGTTAAAGAAATTCAATAAAGAAAAGGTGCTTAACTGGTTAGTTGATTTTTATTGCAATTCTTTTCTGGATGAGGCAGGTACACACCAGATTTTGTGGCGCTATGCAGTCGTCAACAATATGTCACCGGATTCTCTTCCGGAAGAAAAAAAACGTTCTTGTTTTTTGAGTAGTTTGACTAATAACTCTCAGTTATCTTTACTGTTAAACGAGTTTTTTGATCATCTTTCCAGTCAAGTAGCTTATGCCTCACGTGCCAATGTTTCAGAGGCAATACAAGTATTAAAGCAGCACTTCAGCACCCATAATTTAGTGCTTGATGAAGGCTTGGAAAAGCAAATTATGTCAAAGCTGGAAATCAGGTACAGTTCCAGGATGGTCAAACTAATTGAAACTTTTTCAGATGCTCAAGCCCAGGAAATTGAAGCAGAAATTGAATATCCATTTCATCTCAAGATTCAGCAGGCCGAGGCTTACCTTACAAAAAAATATCCAACTACAGAAATTCATTTTTTCACCAACATTTTACGTAAACAACGCAATGGGCAGCATACTCCTTTTTTGGTATCTCCGGAAGGAAGTATGGCTTATGCGTTGATGCTTAATGATTTTCTCCTCAATCCCGCAGTGATGATTTGCGGCATTACTCCAATGCCTTTTGATCTGCCCAAGAATTTTAAAGTTCTTTCCTCAATCGGTGTTTTTCCTGAAGGAGAGTGGACCCTCAAACAAAATCTCGTTGCAGAATATATAACAAAAGATTTAGCTGTTGAAACGGAAGGCGAAGATGAACAGGAAAAGAAAAAGCCTCCAGTAAATTTACAAATACTGCAAGAAGAAACAGAATCATTTGTACTGGGGAAATTACCGAATTGGGGCGAAATAATTATCCCGCGTGAAATGTTTCTAGGACATGCCCTGCCCATCTTTTTACGTGAAAGTGAAAAAATCAGTCACCGCAATCTTCCCAAAGCTTTACTAAACTGCTGGTGGCTGGAAATGATTGTCTGCATAGACAGAGAAGATGACCTCCCGACCAGCCTCACCCGACTATTATGGAATCCGGAAGGAAGAAACTTTATTCGAGATCAGCGTAAAGGACCACTTATTGATGCGATTATGAAGATGGAACAAGACTATCCCGCGCTGCAACTAGATCCGTGGTGGTTGAAATTTACAGAAATGCTTGTCCGTTTCGAAAGCTACGAACAAGATGATGAAGAAGAACCGGATTTTGAACTAAACACTCTTTCTGAAACTCAAAAGAATATTGTCTTTTGCTTTGCTCAGCACATGCGAATTTCTGATATTATTAATTTCTGAGATGAAGGAAAAGCATTCTGGCAAGATGAAAAAGCAACTTGGCGCAGCAGAGCATTAGTTGATTTTTATAATATTTTCTTTTCTATTCCTGAAGACCGCCGTGAACTAATTCGTTTTTCTGAGGGACGTGACGATGCAGGTAACAAAGTGGAAAAAATGCTCAAGAAGCTTTTTCTTGAGTCAATGACACGTGTTGAGAAAAAGCTGTGTAAAATTGGACATACGCGCGCACTCACGCAAATATCCAACCAGCTGGCACGCTTAAGCGAGAAAGGTTTTGAAAAAGAAACTGCTACAGAATTTCTGAATCCCTTGCTTGATGTAGTCAATCAACGTGTGTCGATTGAAGATCGGAAGGTCCTGGTAAAACTTAAAAGGAAAATACCACTCAATAAAATTGAGCAAATGCAGGCCAAGATTGTCTATGAGGAATTACAAAAATTAAAAAGCGTGCAGGGTAATATTGTTGATTTTTTTAGTCAGTTTGGTTTAAAGATGGAGGAAAGCTGGGTACGGAAAACAATTACAAACGCAAAAGTCAAGGTTGCAGGAGATCCGTTGGAAAATGTGATTTTTAAATTCCATTTTGAACGTAACTTTGAACGAAAACCTTTTCAGGTGCCCTTGCCGATTTCCAAGAGTTTGAGTATCCCGCGCTCACGGATAAAGATTGAATTTGTTCGTAAATCCGCAAAGTGGCAATTTAGTTCAATGCTCAGCCGTAAAGAAGCCGGCAGAGAAAGTGGAGCAGAAAATGTGATGCCGATGTTTGTATCAAACCTGGTGGAAGGGATTGCCCGCTGTACTTTTAGCGGATATCTCGGTTTTGGAGGAAAACATCTATCTACCTTTGAAAAACCCGCTGCACAAGTTCAAAGCGATGTTGCGATGAATCCTGTTTCAGGAGACGCCTTATTCACTTTGGCTACTGAAATAAAAACTTTTTTCTCTCCTTTTGTTGTTTCATCAAGAGAGCTGATGGCGAACATACATTACTTACGGGATATTTTAATGGTCTGTAATGTAAACAAACTCGATATGCTTTCACTAATTGTACGTGATAATCTTGGCGAGCAATTTGTAATTAATTTTGATATTCACAATATTGTCATCAAGAAGGTTCCCCCAAAATTAAGAATTGGAGGTGATTCCGCCTTGGCAGAATTTTTTATGCGTCTCAACAGTCAGGAATGCAGACTGTTATTCATGCGACATTTATCTGCTTTAAAAATTCCTTTGCAAGCCTCAAATTTACCTCGATTGCAAATTTGGGTTAACGGAGCAAATTACAATTTTCCAATAACCCCAAAATTTCAGCAAAATTATCTCAATGGAATCGCCAACACACTCTGGCCTCATAATTCGATTGGAACACGGGAGCATTTAAAACCTGCTCAATTAAGCCGAACATTTGATGAGATCGGCAGAGCATCACTCCATGGCAAATAGCAGATGATTCATAGTTTGCCAAGTATAATTTGCCACTAGAAAACAGTTCCCATTTAGCCACCATGTCCGTATAATAAACTTTCAGCTGATCTGATTTGATTTCATTTATAACCTTGCTACTGAGCTAATAAATGGCAGCCAAAGAAGTAATAGAAAACCCAAAAACACCTAATATCAATTTCATCAATTTTCAAAAACAAATAACTGAAATTATTGAAGATATAAGACATCATGACAAAAAATCCGGAGTAAAAAAAATTTTTGGCAGCAAACATGAGAACCCGCATGTTGATGGAAGGATCCTGGGGAATGAAGCTCCAAATAACAAAGAGGTTTCAAAGTTGATCAAACAATTAGATAAAGATCCGACTAATCCCCTGGATCGTTTGCGCTTGGTGAATACTGTGATGGCAGACCGCAAAGACCATCACCTTCAAACTCATATGAATATGATGCTTCAGGCTTCAATACCAATTTATCTTGGTGATATTACTCCAACCTTTCTGCAGTTGGTGGTGCATACTTATCGTTCATATCTGGAACGTCTGGCTAATGTTCACAAACATAATATGATGGCCATCAGATCAGAAGAATTAAAAAATGTAAACATGAGCGGGATTGATGTAGATGACGACTATGATGAAGATGAAAATGTCCATGATATTAAGTCGGCAAAAACAGAAATTCAAATCGCAGAGGCTTTGATAGAAAATTGTGAAATCATAATTCAAAATGTAAAAACCAGGATGACTTCATCTATTTCACATGAAGAAATTGAGGAACTGACTATTGAAGGAAAAGCACACAGTTCTTTTTTTAGCGGCGAAGTTGAAAAAGTAAATCCAAACAAACAGAATATGATTATCAGTAAAGCTGTACAGGCTATTGAAATGTTGAGGCAAATTCCATTACTGCAAAGCGCAGGACTTAACCTGGCAAAACAGTTGGCCCGTATTGACAACAAGCTGACTTATCCCCTTGTAATGGAAGGTCGTATTCAAATGCAGGCCTTGAAATATCAAATGTTGCGGATTGAATGCGGTGACCGAAGTGCCCGTGAAAACATGGCTCCGGTATTCAATCTTGCAGTTGTGGCTTACCGCAAAGCACTGAAACTTACATCAAAATCAACACCCAAAAAATCCGATCTTCCAGTACTGACAGAGTTCGGGAACCTTACCCATTACGGTTATATTCACCGTGATTTGATGCGCTTTACAGAAGAGGGCGTAAAGACTTTGGTCAAGTTAGGAAAAGATTCTGTGGATGCTGCTGTGACAGTTGATGATAGTTTTGTTCCACTACAGAAACGTTTAGAGAGCTCATTGACTCAGTTGAGTAAAGATGAGGAAGAAGCATCCTTAAAAGTTCGCTTTAGATAAGCTTGACCTGGAACTTCATGTGGAGAGTCTTCTACAAAAAATACAAAAAAACTGGGAATTTTATCATCTCGCTGTCCCGTCCGAAAAGAATAAAAGCAATAGAACAGCAAAAATTCCTCTGCAAGTTGTAGTCTGCGTGAGTGGTGGCAGCGACTCAGTTGCTCTTTTCTATTTACTCCATCGTCTCAGCTCACTACTCCAGTTGGACCTGCATATTCTGCATTTCAATCATCAACTGCGTCCGGAAGCAAATGATGAGCAGAATTTTGTAAAATCACTGGCCGATCAAAATAAAATCCCATTTCATTATGTAACCGCAAAACACCTTAAAACAGGACAGCCAGGTTTGCAGGAGTCCGCACGTGAGTGGCGGATTGAGGAATCCCGCAAACTGCTTGAAACAATTGGAGGAGGCCGTATTGCTACCGGACATCATGCTGATGACCAAACTGAAACCTTATTGCTAAAATTGCTTCGTGGAACGCATATTTCCAATTTGCAGGGAATGCGCTGGATAAACACCCCTTTTATTCGCCCCTTGCTTAACTTCAGAAAATCCGAACTACAGGATTATTTGAAAAAAAATAAACTGACATGGATGGAAGACGCTTCCAATCAAAGCGCTGTTTACTTACGTAATCGGGTGCGAATTGAACTGATACCACTTTTGGAGGAATTAACCCGGCATGGTCTGCACTCACGGATAAATGATTTGAGCGAACAAAGCCAACTTCTGCGCAAGCGATTGGATTCTGATTATGCAAACTGGAGAAAAAACCGCGGAAACTCTGATAATGATTCTTCAACTGTGTTGTCTATAGCAGATTTGAATTCAGCAGAGGATATTCTCTTGCAAGAAATTTTACATAATTTCATTACTGCTGGAACCGGAATGGCTTTAAGCTATCACAATCTCAAAAAAATTACTGAATTGGTGGGTTCAGCTAGTAATTTATGGGAACTTCACCTTTCACAGGAATGGAAAATCAGCCAATCCGGAAAAAATCTTTTCCTGCAACTAAACATAGAAAAGTGATTTATTTTGCTGAACAGCAAGAAAATTATTAACAGGCAGGAATTAAGACAATATTACCATATTATTTAAAATTATTAACAACTATCGGAGTCTTGAATGCGAATCGGCATTGATATGGGTGGAACTAAAATTGAAGGAATCGCGCTTGCAGATTCCGGAGAAGAATTGCTGCGCAGACGTATTGATACGCCACGACATGACTATGATGGTACTGTTAACGCAATTGCCGGTATTGTACGCAGCATTGAAGCAGACACAAATCAAAAATGTACTGTTGGAATCGGTATCCCCGGAACAATATCACCACAAACCGGTTTGGTTAAAAACGCGAATTCCACCTGGATAATCGGCAAGCATTTTGACCAAGATTTAGGAACTGCGCTGGAGCGCGAAGTGCGTCTTGCGAATGATGCAAATTGCCTCGCTGTTTCAGAAGCAGTAGATGGCGCCGGAGCCGGCGCAAAAGTGGTTTTCGCCATCATTATCGGCACAGGATGCGGAGGCGGAATTGCAATCGATCAGAAGGTGCATACAGGTCTCCAGGCAATTGCGGGTGAATGGGGGCATATTTCTTTGGGCTGGATGAGTCCCGAAGAATATCCTGGTACGGAGTGTTATTGCGGACAGCGGGGATGCCTGGAAACATTTATTTCCGGAACAGGATTTGAAAATGAATACGAGCGCCAAACCGGAATCCGCAAACGTGGTCGTGATATTGCGCAGTTGATTGAGCAGGAAGATGTTGTTGCAGAAAGAGTAATGCGGATTTATGAAAATCGCCTCGCTCGTGCAATTGCAACTGCGGTAAATATTATTGATCCGGATGTTTTGGTACTCGGCGGTGGAATGTCAAATATTTCCCGAATTTATAAAACAATTCCGGAATTAGTTCAAAAATGGATTTTTGGAGGAGAATTCTCAACGCCTATTCGGCCTGCAAAACACGGTGATTCGAGCGGAGTTCGTGGAGCAGCGTGGCTTTGGTAATCAACTATTCCGGGATTTTTCAACTAAAAAAGCAAATCCGAGAACTTCATAAGTCAATGTTAATGGTAGAAATAACCAGCCGATAAACGGAATAAAAGCAAGAATTGTTGGCAACCAACCTATTCGAACCGGAAGCCAGCGCCACCTCTTCCGGAGTTCAGTTGCTTCTTCCGGATTTGTTAAACTTTCCAAATAAACAATGACGCTTTGCCGTCCCAGCAAATGTGATTCCAGCACAAATACAAGTGGTAACCCTATAACAGGAGTCATTCCGACAACGAGCAGCAGCAACGGAAACAAACAGGATTTAAGGGCTTCTTTCACAATATACTTTAGATCGGCCCACCAAGCTTTAAGTGAAAACGCCGGATCTTCAATCTGCCTGAAATTTTGAATAATTCTGCTGACTAAACTTTGATGCCAGAAACTCATCAGTTCTACAGAAAAACGCAATGCTACCAGAGCTATCACTGCTGCAACGGTCAGTTGAATACTCCACAAAACCACTGTGCCGACAGAAGCCCAAAAGCCGTCTCCCCCGCCAAAAAGCCAGTTTATAACAGGGCTGAGAACTTGATAATAAAACAAGCCGTTCAAGACGAGTGTCGCAACAAAAAAAATAAAGTAATTTAAAAATAAACCTCTAATCACCAAACCACGCAAACCTTCAATTTCAGCTAAAGCCCCATGTCCGGCGCGGAGCACGGTGATGGCATCTGTTTTCTGCAAACTAACTTTATTTTGAGTATTTGATTCGTTCACATCCTCTCTCTTTGAATTTAAAGACATTTTCAGTTTAACCCACTTAAACAAATCCTGCCAGCATTGGAATAGTTTGAAATTTCTGCAAAGTCAAAACTGTTTAAATTGAATTTAACTTCTTTATGACAGTTAACTCAAAGAACAATTCTATTAATTAATTCTCAGTGACATCTGACGTACTGTGGTAACATTGTTTCCGATACAGTATTTTGTAGTAAATCAACAAGTTTTATGTTTGTGATTTTTTGAAATTGCCATAACTTACACAAAGAGCACTCAATTTGCATGATTTGGAGAAATTATTTTCTTCAATATTTTTTTCAAGAATTTAGAGTGCACTTTATACAAAAAATATCAGTCATCGCAGTATTTTTGGTGCTGTCCGGATTTTACGCCGGTGCGGAAGAGCTTTGGCGTTTGCGCTATTTTGTCCCAACTTCAAGTGAAAGCGAAATCACACGTGGCTCAAGCAAAGGAACTGACAAACTAAATACTTCAGGACACGGTGGAAATTTGGTATTCGCTAATGGAATTGGTTTGGGTTACAGCACGGTACGCACAAACGGGAATCTGGGTGGCATTGACTACAAATTCAAGAATCACAGCCTTGATTTATCATATACAATTGGAGACACACTCAGTTTAACTGTGGGTGCTGGACGATTAATCTATGGACGGGGAGAACTGAGCATGAATGGAACAAGTTATGTGACAGAAAGCAGTAGCGGTGAGTCCTTGTTCATGAACTTCGGAATTCCTTTTATAGGAGGAGAATTATTAATGGCATACCGCCAAAACAACACCGAATATCAAAATTATCAAAGCAAGATCTCCGGAAAATCCGTAATGCTTGCAGATTCAGTAAAATTACTTTCCGGTCAGATTAGTGCCGGTTTCGGATTTCTCTTTTGAAAATCAAAACCGTTTCTTGCGCGCCAATATTTTCTGCAATATTTTTCAGAGGTAGAAAAGTCTCCAAAAAGTTGCTGAATTTGTTTTTCGGTTGTCATAAAATTGATTTTACTGATGGATAAAATTAAACGACAATTCATGCTTCGTGCTTTGCAGCTTGGAGAACAGGTTCGCCATAAAACCGGAGATAATCCCTGGGTCGGTTGTGTGATTGTGAAAGATGAGCAAGTACTTGGAGAAGGCTATACACATGTTGTTGGAGGGCCGCACGCGGAAGTTGACGCGATTCAGAATGCGGAAGCTAACGGATATTCTCTGAAAGGATCAACACTTTACTGTACTGTTGAGCCTTGTTCATTCTACGGTAGAACTCCTTCCTGTGCCAAAACTATAGTAGAAAAAAATATTACACACGTTGTACTGGCAATAAGAGATCCGCATCCTCAGGTGAACGGTGAAGGAATACGTTTACTAAAAGAAGGCGGTATAACAGTAACAGAAGGTATAGAAGAACAGGCGGCCATTCACTCTTTACAAGATTGGTTACGTGGTTACGAATGAGTAATAACAGAGAATATCCGGAACGGCCTTTTGTAGGTGTTGGTGTAGTTGTTTTGCGTGGAGAAGAAGTCTTGCTGGTGCAACGAGCCAAAGCCCCAAACAAAGGACAGTGGAGCATTCCCGGAGGAAAACAACGGCTTGGGGAAACTGTAATTCAGGCTGTAAGCAGGGAATTACTCGAAGAAACCGGAGTCAAAGTTGAACAACTTGCTTTGCTTGATGTTGTGGATTTTATCGTCCCGGACAATCAAGGAAAAATCCTCTACCATTACACTCTGGTAGATTTTCAAGGTCAATGGCTTTCAGGAGAATGCCGTTCCGGTGATGATGCCGATGCCGTGAAGTGGTTTAAACTGAAAGAACTCGACTCTCTTTCATTGCAAGAAATAACCAGAAAAATCATCTTCAAAGCAGTAGCAAACCTGAATTGATTCAAACTGGACGAAATAATAAAATTAACTTCATATAAAAACTTCTCTTTGCAGAAGAGTTCCAAACAACTTGATGTGCTTTACTTTTTTCTAGTCCTGTATCCTTCATCTTCCCAGGTTAAAAAGCGTTTCCCAATTACATCACCGGTGTCTTGAACAGAAATGAACGCATCCGGATCTGTTTTAAACAAATACTCTTTGAGCCGTCCCAATTCCAAAAGGTTTATAACGGTATAAATAACCCGTTTATCTTCCCCGGCATAGCCTCCCGAGGCATGAAAATAAGTAAATCCACGGTCGAGTTTTTTCAAAACGTTTTCTGCAACTTCTTCCGGATGGGAGGAAATGATGAAAATTGATTTTCGCTGAGAAAATCCGATCTGCGCCTTTTGCATGCTCCTAGTATAAACATACATGAATACTCCCGTAAAGAGTGCAGTTTCAAGATCATAGAGGTAGGCATTACTAAAAATTACCACAAAGTTGACCATATTAAAAACTGTACCAATGGGAATTGCCAAACGTTTTTTGATCACAGTTCCCACAATATCCAGGCCACCAACTGAACCCCCCAAATTCAAATAGAATCCTGTACTAAATCCAGCCAGTACTCCGCCAAAAATAGCAGCCATCATGGGATCCTTGATTGCTATTTCAAATCCCTCTGTCAATCCGAGACTTGTAGTATAAATCCCCATTCCTATCAACGAAGTCAGAATGAATTTCAACGAAAATTCACGAAAACCAATAATAAAAATAGGAACATTCATCAAGGCAAACAACAAACTAAAAGGTATAAACGCCTTTATATTGTCATAAAACAACAATCCTAAGCCCGTCAGTCCTCCGGCGAAAAAATGGTGTGGAATAAGAATTCCATTGACCACACTACTGAAAGTAAAGCAGCCAAAAGTCAGCACTACCAGCATCCGCCAATATTTCCAGGTTAACAATGCCTGTGTAAATTCTTTAAATTCTTCCCGGAGTTGGTTCATGAATATTCCAATTGATTGGTCAAACAAAAAAGCAAAAAAAAACGGGATGACCGCTTGTGCAGGCATCCCGTCAGGATAATGTTTATTCTAAAATGAATTATGAGGCAGTTTGCACACTTACCGCACAAGGACCTTTTTGCCCTTCTCCAATTTCGAATTCCACGTTTTCTCCTTCTCTGAGATATCCCCCGCGGACCTCAGAATGGTGGACGAACAAGTCTTTTCCGGACTCCTGCTCGATGAATCCATAACCTTTGCGTTCGTTAAACCATTTTACTTTGCCTGTTGCCATTGTGACCTTATATATTAATTAAAAAATCTCTTCTACATGAAGAGGTAATCATTGCAGTATGACAGGAAAAATAATAAATGCAAGAAAAATAAATCAACTTTTTTCCTTTTTGTAAATCTCATTGTTTTATACAGTAACTTTTTCAGGTTCAGTTTCCTTTTCAAGAGTTTCAACAAGCCCCGCGTAAATTCCGTTTTGCCCCATCAGTTCACCATGCGATCCACGCTCAACTATTTTTCCGGAATCCATAACCAGTATCAAATCAGAATTCCGGATAGTACTTAAGCGATGCGCGATGGCAATCACAGTCTTGTCGTGAAAAATTCTCTCAATCGCTTTCTGTATCAGGTTTTCTGTCACAGAATCGACTGAGCTCGTTGCTTCATCCAAAACTATTAAATCACTTTCTCCAGCCAACGCCCGCGCAAAAACGATTAGACGACCTTGTCCTTCAGAAAGATTTTTTCCGCCCTCGAGTAATTTGTATTCATATTGTTCCAGAAGATCCTTTATAAACTCATGAGCATAAACGTATTCCGCAGCTTTACGGATTTTTTCCGGAGATATTTCCGGACGATTCAGCGCGATGTTGAAGCTGATGCTTTCCTCAAATAAATATGATTCCTGCTGCATCAGTGCAATCATCCGCAGTAAATGATCCCTGGAAATTTCGTTCAGTTCTACACCGTTTATTTTGATAGATCCCTCGTAACGTGTATATATTCTGGTTAGAATCCGGACAATTGTTGACTTTCCGGAACCGGTCGCTCCAACGATTGCCACACGATCACCTTTGCAGACATTAAATGAAACTCCCTGCAAAACCCACGGATCATCTTCTGTGTAGCGGAAATGAACACTTTCAAAACTTAGTTCTTCAAAATTCTGAAAACGCTCCAGCAGTTCTTTTGTGGTGTATTTTTGTGAAACCAATTCTGTATCTTGATCTTCCGGAATTTCTCGAAATAATTTATCAACATTTTCCAGTGATGAAAGTGAACGCTGGAAAACCGATATTTGTTGAGTAAATTCACGAATCGGTATGAAAATACGATTCAGTGTGTTGATGAAACCAACCAAAACTCCAATTGATACTATACCGGCCAATATTTGCTGAGATCCATACCAAATCATCAAGCCGAGAGCAATCGATGTGATGCCTTCAATTACCGAAAAAAGCGCTGCATCATAAAAATTTGAATGAGACTGCGCCTTAAAAAAATGTTTTGTTTTTTCTTCGAAAAACTTCTGAACCTTGACCTCTGACGCATACAACTGAATTGTTTTCACACCATTCAAGCACTCTTGCAAATAACCGGTTGCATCTGCAAGCGCCTCTCTTGTCAGGTTGTAATAATGCCTTAAACGAGTCCGTAAGAAATTACTGACCAAATAAATTGGCGGTAAAATAAGCAGCACAACCAGAGTGAGCTTCCAACTCAGAGTAATTAACAATATAAGCAGCGCAATCGTTTTCAGGAAGTCTGTGAAAATGGAAAGTACGCCTATTGCCAGCGAATCGTTGAGAGCTTCCATGTCACTTGTGAGTCGGGTCAAAACAACTCCGATTGGGCGCTGATCAAAGAATGAACGAGGCATGGAGAGGATATGCGCATAGAGATCACTGCGCATTGCGCTGATGGCTAACTGACCGGTTTTTTGGAGGGTAAAGGTATAAATCGAATCTGCAAAATAACCGACAGTTACCGCACCTCCCATCAGGACAACCATCTGCATCAAGCCGTCCATATCTCCGGGAATTACATGATCATCAATAATTCTAATGATAAGCCACGGAAGCAGTAAAGTTGCTCCAATTGAAAAAGGCACAGTCCCCATTCCGATGGCAAGGCTTTTCCAGTGTGGACGCACATAATTGAGAAACCGCTGGAATAACTCCCAGTCGTTGACTTCTTTGTTCAAGATTAAATCAGATTCAAGGGTTTGGATATGATTGTGTAGTGCTGCCTTACATGCGATGTCTAACAGAAACCAACTGCACGCATGTCACAAAAATTTGCATCGCCTGATCCAAATCCTCCACACTCGGGAAAGTGGGAGCCAGCCGGATATTGCTGTCTTTGGGATCTTTACCATAAGGGAAAGTCGCACCTGCGGGAGTGAGCTTCACGCCGGCTTCTCCTGCAAGGCGAATTATTTCCTGTGCCAGTCCCGGAATTGAATCAAACGAAACAAAATATCCGCCTTCCGGTTTGCACCAACTGCCCATTCCCTTTCCGCCTAATCCATTTTCAAGATGCTTTTGTACCATCTCAAACTTGGGCCTCAAAATTTCTGCATGTTTTCTCATGTGTGTCCTGATACCTTCGATATTTTTCAAAAAGAGAATGTGACGTTGCTGGTTAAGTTTGTTTGGGCCAATGCTCATGACGGACAGGCGTTTGCGAAAATGTTCCAAATTTTTCCTGGATGCACCCAAAAAAGAAATCCCTCCACCGGCAACAGTTATCTTCGAAGTTGATGCAGTTAAAATTAAATTATCATCAGTTCCGTATTTTCGACAGTAGTCCATCACATTTGCCAGTTGCTGGGAATTTTCCAGAAGGTCGTGGACCCCATAAGCATTGTCCCACATCACACGAAAGTTCTGACCTGCGATTTTGCCAAGTGCGGCAATCCTCTCCACCACTTCCTCAGAATAAATATTTCCGGTAGGATTTGAATATTTCGGTACACACCACATGCCTTTGATTCCAGGATCCTTACTCACCAAATCCTCGACTGTGTCCATATCAGGACCATCTGCGAGCATGTTCACATTTATCATTCTTATACCCAATTCCTCGCAGATGCTAAAATGCCGATCATAACCCGGCACTACTGCAAGAAATCTTATTTCACCTTCATTGGCCCACGCAGTTTCCGGCCCTTGGGAACCTTGATAAAAAGCATGAAGCAGGTAAAGATACATCAGTGATAAACTGCTGTGATCCCCTGAAATTACTTCAGATTCCGGAAGTCCAAGCATTTCTGCACCCAGTTTTCGTGCTGCCGGAATTCCATCAAGCCCGCCATAATTCCTGAGGTCAGTACCGTTCTCCAAAAACATTTTGTTTTTTGGCAAATCCCCCATTGCATCCGCAAGATCTAATTGTGCGTTTCCGGGTTTGCCTCTCGTAAGGTCCAGTTTTAAACCGGCTTCCTTATATTCATTATATTTTGCTGCAAGTTTTTCTTCCCAAGTCTGCAACTCTGCTTGGTTTGCGTTTTCAAGATTCATAGTGTTTTGTGTTCCAGTTAAAGTTTCAGCAACCATTATCTGATCCACCTCTCAAAGTGTCAAACTTGAATGTAGAGGCAATGACACACGAAATTATTTACTGAAATATTTACTACAGGTTTCTAAGACCAGTCACGGATTTGTCGGCAAAACGGACCACCATCACCTAGAAAATCGTGAATTATATTGAAATGATTTTTTTCCTGAATTGATATATATTTTGCAGGAACTCCGTGTTTTCGCAGGAATGAGTTGTAGTTTTTAGATTGACGGTGAAATTCCTGTGATTCATCGGCGCCCACAGCAAGGAGAACAGGTGGTGTGACCTTAGGTTTAAGCAGCAACGGACTGTTTTGCAGAACATCCTCTGAGCTGAGCTGCAATTTAGGCTGGAGCCAGGAAAACGGAAACGGTGCAAGGTCGAATAATCCACTGATCGGCAGCAACCCTTTGATAAAATTCGGAGCTAAACCGTAATCTTTTTCCCAGTCCACGCTTAGTAACATGCCTGTCAAATGACCGCCTGCAGAGTGTCCGGAAATCGTAATCCGCTCCGGATTACCACCAAAGCCTTCAGCATTACGATAAATCCAAGCCACCGCGGCACGGGCTTGCCGGACAATTTCAGTGAGCGAAACCGCAGGACAAAGTGCATAGTTCACCAGCACACCCGTAATCCCGTTACGTATCAGACCTTCTGCCACAAACGCAAAATCTCGGCTGGAGAGAGAATGCCAGTAACCTCCATGAAAAAAAATGTGTATTGGACTTGACGGATTATCTGCAGAAAAAATGTCCAGAGTTTCCTCTGGACTGGAACCGTATGCCACTCCGCAAAGATTGTCATATTCACTTGATACCCTTTCACTTTCAGTCAGATAGCTTAGAATCAGTTCATCAGTCTCCTCCACGCAAAAACGAGGATTGTATTCTTGATCGATTTCTTCCTGTGTGGAAAAAGTGTGGTAAAGCATTTTCAAATCAATCTATCTGCGACATTTCAGCAAAAGTTCATGCAACCTGAACCCGGCATTATAGTTATTCTACTTCCCGTTTGATATATAAAGGATGCACAGGAGCATCCTGATCAAATGAAGATGAGAGCATTTTTTTTGCGCCTAGACGATCTAACAACAAAGCATCCGGAACTGGATGATCCAAAGGCAGAAGCTTCAGTTTTTCAAACAACGGTTCCGGTTTCCGTCTTTCCGGACTTATGCGATAAAGGACTACTGGAACGTCTTGTTTGGTTTCGTAAAATTTTTCAAAACTGCTAAGCTGAATTGGTGTTTTTGCCACCGGTTTCCCCTCAACTATGCGGAATGTTGCGTGAAAGACTTCCAGCCTTGTACAGTTCAATAAAACCGGAAACTCATTTTTCAGGTACCTGATTTGTCCTGCCAGTAATTCCAGTGAATTGACCGCAACAACTGGTTTTTTGTGAACTTGAGCGAATGTCTTAACAACTGCCATACCAATTCTAACACCGGTGTAAGAACCTGGACCGCGGTTAACAACATAGGCATCAACTTCCGCCAATTTTATATCCGCGTTTTTGAGTAAATCATCAATCACCTCAAAAATAATTTTTGAATTCCGCCGATTACATAAGGAGTAATAATTTGCCAGAGGCACTCCGTTCCTAGTCAGGCAAAGTCCCAAATGCTCAAAAGAGGTATCCACCGAAAGTCTAATCATGAACCTCCATCGTTCCAAGAGATTGTTGTTTTTTGCAGAGCTGAATTCTGTAGTTCCAAAGTCTTAAAAAGTATGTCAAACTCACCAGATTCACTTTCCAAACTGAGCCGCCTTTGATGCTCAGATACGAATTTGAAATCCAGGTTAAGGACAGGTTCATCACTCAAATAATTTAACAGAAATTCCGGCCACTCAACCAAAGTGACCCCTTCATCGGTAATCAGATCTTCGCGGTCAAAATCATCGAGTTCTTCCCGAGCAGCAAGGCGGTAGAAATCTACATGGAAAACAGGCCAATTCCCTGGATAGATGTTGACCAAAGTGTAAGTTGGAGATGTAACTATTTCAGGAAGTACGCCCAAACCGACACAAAGACTTTTTGCAAAGGTAGTTTTACCTGCACCCATACTGCCCCATAATAATAGTATGGCTCCTGGAAACAAATGTTCTGCTACTGTTTTGGCAACTGTATCAGTATTATCCAGCGAACTTAGTTCAAGTATTAGTTTACGCATAAAAATGTCATGTATCCGAAAGTGCTCTTAAGTTGTCAGAATATAGGCTACTTCACCAAAGCAGATTCCGGAAAATCTACTGGAGAAAAATGGGATATACGGCAGCTGAATCTGGAATTATATGCCGGAGATAGAGCCTGTTTCCACTTTCAAAATGAGGAGCAGAAAGAAGTATTGTGGCGTTTGTTTCTCCAAAAGCTCAAGCCTAAAACCGGCTCTTTCATAGTCTCCTCAAAGATCCATATTCATTCTGATGAAAGCTTGTGGGAAGGTACTGACAGGAAAGCGACTCTGCAGGAGAACATGAAATCAAAACTTTTTGCTGCACGCCCCTGGTTTGGAGGACAGCGCAGGAATCTTGAAACTTTGATGGATCGTTTGGGATTGAGCGGACGAATTCTGCATCTTCCGGTTCAGGAGCTTACCCGGGAACAGGCAGCCCGATTCTGTGTCTTGATGCTGGTTGCGGCAAATACAAAAGTAATTTTGATCGACCGCCTGTTTTCGCGACTGGACGAAATCAGTATGCCTTTTGTGCAAGAATGGCTCGATAGTTATGCTGGAATCATAGTACTGTTTGGAGAACTTCCTGACTATCACAAGGCAGTTAAAAATAGTCAAATGATACAACAAAGCCAGGCAAAACCTTTGTTCAATTTCATCATCAGTTTTTCTTTAGACGGTTATGCTAAAACTATTTGCTAACCAGAAAAACACTGACTTCAAGTTGATGAATTTCTGCCAAAGGTTCCTGCAAGTAAAACATCAGTACCTAACGGATACGATTATATTTTTTTATGCTCAAGCTCAGGTTGAGCCCTTTTTTACTAAATTTATATTTTCTGCAACAAACTCCAACTCTTGAGAAATGCAATTCAGTAAAAGTTTTATCCGTAAAGTGGCAGACGCCACAAACCTTGTCGACCTGATTTCTGAGCACGGCATTATGCTCAAACGGGCAGGTACAAACTACAAAGGACTTTGCCCATTTCATGCAGAAAAAACGCCCTCGTTCAGCGTCAATCCAGTGCGTGGTTTTTTTCATTGTTTTGGCTGCAATGCCAGTGGAGACGGCATAAAATTTCTTATTCAATATGATCGTCTTTCTTTTACAGAAGCAATTGAAGAACTCGCAAAACGAGCCAACATTCCACTCGAATTTGAATCCGGAAGCTCCCGGCGTAAAAATCATGAAGAAGACAGTGGTTTGCGTTGTCTCAGGGAAGCGGCTACTTTTTACAGAAAAAAACTGACTAGTCCAGCAGGTGAATCTGCGTTGAGATATCTCCTCCAGCGCAGTGTTCCTGAAAGCATGTGGGAGCTTTTTCAACTCGGAGTGTCAGCGGACGGTTGGCAGGATGCGCTGAATCATCTTCAGCAAAATAAAATCTCTGTGAAAGATCTGTTACAGACAGGTTTGATCAAGATCAGTGAAAAATCCGGAAGACACTACGATACTTTCCGGGGACGTTTGATGTTTCCAATCAGGGATATTCGCGGACGATGTATCGGATTCGGCGCACGTTCCATCAAGCCCGAAGATAAACCCAAGTACCTCAACAGTCCGGAAACGTTATATTACCAGAAAAGTCATGTACTTTACGGACTTTACGAAGGACTTTCCTCAATCCGCAAACTCCGAAGACTAATATTTGTTGAGGGATATCTGGATGTGATGCGTTTACACGAAAACGGTTTTACGGATGCAGTTGCCACATGCGGAACAGCACTGACTCCAGATCATTTAAAAATCGTCCGGCGTTATGCGGATACGGTGATTTTGCTTTTTGATGGAGATACTGCAGGAAAAAACGCGGCATTGAGACATGCCCATCTATTGTTGCCGCATGCTCTTGAATCCTACATCATCACTCTTCCTGAAGGAGATGATCCTGACACATTTTTATTGAAGCAAGGAAAAGCAGGTTTTGAGGAGCTTCTGGAACGGAAAACCCCTGCAATTGATTATCTGGTGCAGCAAACTATCAATAAATATCCTAACAGTATCCAGGGCAGAATGCAGGGTCTGGAAGAGCTGCTGCCGACCGTCCGCTT
>DTUH01000039.1:257-4323 GCA_012964265.1 Candidatus Lambdaproteobacteria bacterium | reverse complement strand
GAGCTGTTCCAGTGCCAGACCCAAATGTCGTTTTGAAACCTGAGTGTATTGGAGAGGCTCAAGATTTTGTGACCCTACCTCAACAATCGGGTCAAATCGATCCTCATCATAAAATATTGGTGGTTTGAATTTGACATTTGGGTCTGGCACTGGAACAGCTCTCAGCAAATTTTGGGTGTAGGGGTGGGTTGGATTATCAAGTACTGATTTCCTGTCACCATACTCAACAATCCGACCCATAAACATCACCGCAATATTATCGCTCATCTCTTCAATTACTGCCATGTCATGAGAAATAAAAAGGTAGGTTATATTTAGTTCACTCTGAATTTCCCGCATTAGATCAAGCACATTAGCTTGGATGGATACATCCAGCGCCGAAACGGGCTCATCAGCAATGATCAATTTTGGTTTCAGCGCCAACGCGCGTGCTATGCAAAGACGCTGTTTCTGACCACCAGAAAACTCATGTGGATATCGCTCCAGTTGTTTGTTGTTCAGACCGACTTTATTTGTCAGCCATTCTACTCGATCTTTTATTTCACTGGATGTGCCGTATTTGTGGATAATCAATGGCTCAGCAATTTGTGAGAAGGCGGTTCGACGGGGACTGAGCGAAGACAATGGGTCCTGGAAGATAATCTGAGTGTTGCGTCTGGCCTGCAAAGGTTGTCTGGTGGAAGAGGTGCTGATTTTAAGTCCATCAATGGTAATGCTTCCTGAACTTGCTTGAGCAAGCCCCACGATGGCTTTGCAGATCGTCGATTTTCCACATCCTGATTCACCTACTAGACCTAGTGTTTGTCCTGTGGCGATCTCTAATGAAACTCGGTCCACAGCTAGCACTTCTTTTCGAACTCTGGTCCAAAAGTGTGTCTTGATCCGGAACCTGACAGAAAGGTTGATGATGCTCAGGATGGGATCCTCTTGCACTTCTTTAGTGGTGCCTTCAATCTGAACAGTTTTGCGTTTACCAAGAACAGGAACTGTGGCAATCAGTTTTTTCGTATATTCCTGGGATGGTTTTGCATAAATCTGACCCACCTCACCGGTTTCGACGACTTCACCGTTTGACATGACAAGAACCCTTTCAGCAATTTGCGCCACTACTCCAAGGTCGTGAGTTATGAACATCAAAGCCATGCCAGTCTCCTCTTTCAGTTTTTTGAGAAGCCAGAGAATTTGTGCTTGAATCGTGACATCCAGCGCGGTAGTAGGTTCATCTGCAATCATCAGTTTGGGACGACAGACTAATGCCATCGCAATCATCACCCTTTGTCTCATTCCACCGGACAGTTCATGCGGATACTGGTTCAGACGTTGGCGAGGTTCTGGGATTTGTACCTGACGCATGACCTCAAGTGCTTCTTTTTTCGCTTCTTTAAGTGAAACTTTCTTGTGAGTGATCAATGCTTCACATATTTGACTTTCGACCGTAAAAACTGGATTCAGTGAAGTCATCGGCTCCTGAAAAATCATGGCGATCTCATTGCCACGGATAGATTCCATGACCCCTCCAGAGGCACTGACCATGTCAATCTCGTGTTGCATTTCTTTGCGAAAGATAATTGACCCATCAAGAATGGTTCCGCCTGTTTTGCGGATCAGACCCATGATTGAGAGCGCGGTTACGGATTTGCCTGATCCGGACTCACCCACCACCGCAAGGGTTTCGGCTGGTTGGATGTCGAAGCTTATCGAACGCACTGCAGTTTCCTTTGAAAATAAGGAGGAAAACTGCACCTCTAGATTCCGGATGCTCAGCAGAGGTTGCATGATTGGGTTGAGTGTGGGGGGGGATGAGGAATCATCCCCCCTTTGTGCCTAGGAGAATAACTTGGTTCAGTTGCCGACGGTTATTCTTCCAGCAGTGAAATCCATCACATAGGGACTATGACCTGGATAGGGTATCCAGTCAATATCACTGCGCATGCCATAGCTTTCAAAAGGTTGGTAGAGAGCTATTAAAGGGGGATCTACTTTGATGTAGTCCATGATCTCTTTGTAGGCAGCATTGCGCTTTTTCACATCATACTCATAGCGAAATTTATTCCACATTTTGGTATACCCTTCTTTGGGTACCCAACAAGACCCGCATCCAACTATGTTTAATTGCCCATAAGCAGATCCAGACTGTGCCGTTGCCCTGGCCCCTACTGGTGACCACATGGTGCCGTAGGAACCAGCTGGATCCGCAAAATACATTGGATTGGACCAGTTTCGTGCCTCAAAAGTTGGATCATTGCCGGTCCACTTTTGTTGTACATTCAGTTTCATTTTGATTCCGCACTCAGCCCACATTTCGCCAATGGCCTGAGCGGCGACCACACCGTTGGTGTAATAGACCGGGGCAGTATCATAACGGACGGTGGTGCCTTCCAATCCGTTTTCCTTGATCAGTTGCTTGCCCTTTTCCGGGTTGAATTCCCAAGTGATGATGTCTGGTTGGTAGTACGCACCGTATTGAGCGTAGGTGTGGGTGTTCGGCACCAATGCTTTTCCGCCCCAGAGTGCTTCACTCAACAACTTCCGGTCGATGCAAAGGTTCAATGCCAAGCGCAGTTCTTGCGTCATCTTGGGATTGGAAGTGTTGTAAATAACCACATGGAACAGCGGTGTGACAGCCCCCACAGTTTTATAGTTTGGATTGCTATTAATCGCAATCAACTGATCTGGAGGTATTTGGTCAATTATATCAACTTCATTGTTGATCAGTGCCGTGATACGTGAGGACAGTTCGGCGATTCTCCTTAATTTTACTTTTTCAAAAGGCGCTTTCTTTCCCCAGTAATCATTGAACCGCTCATAGACTGTTTCTTCATTCGGCATAAAAGACTTAACTTTGTAGGGACCGGTGCCCACCGGTGCCCTATGGAATGCTTCGTAGTCGGTGGTTTCATCGACCTCAGGATGTCCCGTAAGTCCCATGAGGTACTTCATCGGGACAATCATCGACTGTTGCACATTCAGAAGCAGTTCCATGAGTGGTTCATCTTTCTTGCTGTAAACCCTCAAGGTCTGCTCATCCACCTTTTCGACACGATACATATTCTCAAAATATTCATCGCTACGTGAAATGTATTTGACAAAACTAGGATCAAACATGCGTTGTAGGGAGAAAACCACATCATCGATGGTCATTGGATCACCATTGTGGAATTTAACCCCCTGTCTGATTTTCAGTTCGATCAGGCGCGGGGAAATCACTTTCCATGAGGTGGCCAGTTCAGGCTTATATTCGACTTGTGACTTCAACGGGTTTTTGCCAACCAACGTGTTGAACGCGTTGATATAGAACTTATTGCCATTGTTGGAATGATCAGCACCCGGGGCAAATATAGCGATGTGGTTCGCTACACCAACTCTGAGGATTTTGTAACTCTCTGCCAATACGACAGAAGTTGATGTGCCTATCAAGGCACAAAATGATAAACCGGCAATTAATTTTTTCATAATTCCTTTATTGGATTTATGTTATAGATTGACTGAGATTATTTTAAATTTTTATGCTGATTTTAATTCATTTTACCTCCTCCTTTTTTAGTTTTACGTCTAGAGTATCTCTAAGCCAGTCTCCAAGCAGGAGCATGACCAGAGAGATGGACATGATCAGACTGGCCGGAATAGCTGCCATATACGGGTGTGAAGCCATATAGTTTCTCCCGTACCCAGTAATTGAGCCTAAGGTGGCCGTGGGCGGTTGAACACCAAGGCCCAGAAACGACAATGAAGATTCAAGCAATACTACTCCTGCAAATCCCATTGTCCAGAGGATAATGATTGACGAGGCTGCATTAGGCAGCATGTGTAAAATGATGATTCTGCCTGCTCCAGCCCCAGTAACCTTGCATGCATGAATGAAGGGCTCCTCATTTAGGGCTAGTATATGACCTCGAACCACCCTTGCGTACGCTTCCCAACCTGCAACGCCAACCACACACATAAAAGTGAACAAGTCGCTGCCAAGGAGGGCTACAACGAGCAAGGCTATCAGAGTGAATGGAAAGGCGATCTGAACATCGACGAGGCCCATAAGTATGTTATCGACGACTCCACCTACAAAGCC
>DTUH01000039.1:0-217 GCA_012964265.1 Candidatus Lambdaproteobacteria bacterium | reverse complement strand
GGTTCCGATCGTCACGCCGATGATCATGCTGATCAAGCTACCAATGAGTGCAATACCAATCGTGAGGCGCATTCCGTAAAGACACCTTGAGAGGAGATCGCGTCCTAATTCGTCTGTACCTAGTGGAAAGCTGAGTAGCGATCGATCAAACGGAAGGGGAGGACGCAGACGTGAAAGCAGTTTCTGGGCATTCGGTTCGTAGGGTGCGAGCCATGGC
>DTUH01000038.1 GCA_012964265.1 Candidatus Lambdaproteobacteria bacterium | reverse complement strand
CAAACCGGTTTTCAGTGACCATAGGATTGTAAAATCCAATGTGCTCAAGATAACGGCCGTCACGTTTACAACGTTGATCTGCAACTACAACACGGTAATAAGGTTTCTTTTTTGTGCCACCTCTGGCAAGACGTATTTTAACCATATAAATAATGTTTCAGGTTTCAGGTTTAAATTTCTCTAGTTTGTTGTTTAAGACTAACAGTCTCTTTGCTTAAATCTTGTCAATTAGGCATCATATCCTGCATCATCCGCATGGCTTTTGCCGGATTGGAAACTTTTAAGAGTTTTTGCATCATTTTGCGCATCTGAATAAATTGTTTCAGCAATCTATTGATTTCACTGACGCTTGTGCCGCTTCCTTTAGCGATCCGCATTCTCCGTGAACCATTCATCAGTTTGTGGTTCTGCCGCTCCTTGATGGTCATGGATGAGATAATGGCATCAATATGAAGCAGTTTATTTTCGTCAATATTCGCGTCTTTTATCGACGATGCATTCATGCCGGGCAGCATTCCGATCATGTCTTTCATAGAACCCATTTTACGCATGGAGCGCAGCTGGTCCCTGAAATCTTCCAGCGTGAATTCGTTGCTTTTCAGCTTTTTCTGCACCTGCAGGGCTTCACGTTCACTGAAAGAGTCTTCAACCTTTTCAATCAGTGAGAGCATATCGCCCATCCCCAAAATTCTGGAAGCAATTCGCTCAGGGTGGAATGCTTCCAAATTTTCGAGTTTTTCGCCAACAGCAATAAACTTAATCGGTTTTTGCGTAATGGCCCGGATGGACAGCGCCGCACCACCGCGGGCATCTCCATCCATTTTCGTCAAAATCACTCCGCTGATGTCAAGGCGGTCATTGAAACCTTTTGCAACGCTTACGGCTTCTTGCCCTGTCATGGCATCTGCGACAAAAAGAATTTCATGCGGCGTGACTGATGTTTTGATCAGGCTTAATTCCTCCATCAATTCCTGATCAATATGCAGACGTCCTGCTGTGTCAATAAAGACGGCATCTGCTTCTTCCAGTCTTGCTGCTTCAAGTCCATTCCGGACAATCTCCAACGGTTTCTGATCAGTTCTTGAAGCATAGCAGGAAACCCCTAATGTCTCAGCCAGAACCTGCAATTGCTTGATGGCCGCCGGGCGGTAAATATCCGCAGGAATTAAATAAGGCCGTTTTCCTTCTGTCTGGCAAAACCGAGCCAGTTTTCCCACGGTAGACGTTTTACCCGCACCCTGAAGGCCAACCAGCATCGCGATCAATGGAGCTGACTCTGGTTCTGTTAATCCTGAATTTGCTCCGCCCATCATCTCTGTCAACTCTTCGTTGACAATCTTGATGAACTGTTGTCCGGGAGTCAGACTGCCTTGGACTTCTTCACCAACTGCTCTTGCCTTGACCGAACGCAAAAATGCTTTGACCACTCTAAAATTGACATCTGCTTCCAACAGTGCCATCTTTACCTCTTTCAGAGTTTGGCCGACATTGTCTTCCGTCAAACGGCCTCGACCACGTACCTTGCGTAAAGAACCGGTTAATTTGTCTGAAAGGGTCTCAAACATTAGAGATTAATGTCTTGTGATAAACGTACCATTAGATCAAATTATATGTGTGTATGTCAAGCTATATTGCTTAAGGAAATTAAAACAGCCTGCAGTTTTTTTAAGACAAGTCTGGAATATCACCTGAAAAAACATTTTAGGCTTTTTTAAGAAATAACCGAACAGAGTGGTTTTATTCCCAAAAATCTGTACGGATTTTCTTTTTTTTGTGGCGGGGCAATTTAGGCTTTGTTACAGATGATTCCGGAGGCGATTCTCTGGTTTGTTTTACTGAATCCGGACTTTTATTTTCAGGAGGCTGGTAAGCAGTTTCCAAAAAAACAGGGCCTGTCCCTGCGTTACGGGTTTCAGACATCGATAGATTGTAACGCGGAATGACGGTTTGAAATTGAGTGCTGTATGCCGCCGCGGCAGGAGTGACCTTGTCAAGATTTCCTTCAACATAGGTCGGATAAAAATTTGTGGTACCTTTCAAACGCTCCCAGCGCGCTTTACGTCGTTTCTTCTCTTCACTCATTTTTTGCTGCAGGTGATAGTTTTTTATGCGGGTTTTATAGAAAGATTGAAAAGTTATAATTTCCTTTATAAACTAAACAGAGCAAAATGCAAACCATGTTCATCATTTTCATTGTCTATGAATACCAACAGCCCGCGTCCATCACTTAACCTGGTGCTGGCCAGCCCAAGAGGATTTTGTGCAGGTGTAGACCGTGCAATCACCATTGTTGAGAAAGCTTTGGAAATGTATGGCGCTCCGATCTATGTCCAGCACGAAATTGTCCACAACAGACATGTTGTTCAACGTCTCCGAAATGATGGTGCGATTTTTGTGGAGGATATAGATCAAATTCCGGAGGGTTCACATGTAATTTATTCGGCACATGGAGTTTCTCCTGAAGTTCGTAAAATGGCAGTGAAACTTAATTTACGGGTCATTGACGCAACCTGTCCTCTGGTGACAAAAGTTCATGGAGAAGCGCAGCGATATGCCCAGAAAGATCACACGATTATCCTCATCGGTCATCATAATCACGTTGAAGTACAAGGTACAGTTGGAGAAGCTCCGGATCGTATAATTGTAGTGGGAACCGTTGAAGAAGTTTCTGTTTTGGAAGTTGCCGATGAGAATAAAGTTGGTTATATCACACAAACCACTTTATCAATTGACGATACGGCAGAAATAATTTTAGCACTTAAAAAACGCTACCCAAAAATTCAAGGTCCGGCTAAAGACGATATTTGTTATGCCACCCAAAACCGCCAGAATGCAGTAAAAGCCTTGAGTAAGGAAGTGGATTTGGTGCTGGTAGTGGGAGCACAGAACAGTTCAAATTCTATGCGTTTGCTGGAAGTTGCAAAAACGACCGGAGTTGTGGCACGCCGGATTGAATCTGCCGCAGAATTGAAACCGGAATGGTTGGAAGGAGTCCGGAACGTCGGCATTACCGCAGGAGCATCCGCTCCTGAGGATATTGTGCAGGGCATTGTTGCTGAAATCCGTCAAATGTCATCTTCAAGCAGTGTCCGTGATCTTGAAATAGTTAAAGAGGATGTTACTTTTGCTTTACCTTCAGTTTTAAGAACTGCTTAAATTTGACAGCCGCTTTTCCACGTGGTGAAAGCCGCTGTTTTTCTTCCGGAGACATTTCCCCAAAAGTCTTCTGCTGTCCGGCAGGTTGAAAAATTGAGTCCCAGCCAAAATTGCGGGAACCTCTCGGTTCTACAATATACCCCTTAACCTTTCCTTCAAAAAAGTGCATGGTTTTTCCATCAATAGTGAATCCTAAACAACAGACGGCACGGGCTGACGTATCTTCAAATTGTGATAAAGCACGTACCATTCCTGCCAAACCAAGGCTCTCTAAAAACCATTTGACGAAAGGACCAGGCAGTTCGTTCCATGCCTCAAAATAAAGTGATGTGTCTTCAACGATAACCGGTGCGCTCAGTTTATCAAATGCTTGCTGGAGTTTGTTTTTTACCAGTTCATGCAGATCAGTGGTTTGAATTTCCTGCAGGTCCAGTGGGGTCGAAATTAATGGACTATCCAACAGTGAGGATAATTCCCGGAGTTTATTGCTGTTTGAGGTTGCAAAGTGTAGTTTCAAGATTTATAAAGGCTTATGTAGCGGGCTGGACGCCACTCTTTACTGCGTTCTATTTTAGCCGAGCAATTCTTCATTGATCTTTTTTACAGATTTCATGAAAATAACAGAGTCTATAAAAAGGCATTCAAAGGAGCAAGGTTTGCGTTTTTAATGGTTTTTGCATTTGATAAAGCACGAGGTAACACGCTCCATACATAAAATTCGGTGGTACGGAGCTTATTCCAGTAAAACTGCGCTTCTTCGTTTTCCTCAAGCAATTCTGCCTGCGATGTTGCTCCCATAAGCAGGGTTTCCCATTTTTGTTGAGCAGATTCTGCTTGTTTGAGCAAATAAAAACAACACAGCACATCACCCATCAAATCGAGCATATTAACTGAATAAAGTATATAACCGTCTTTACCCTGTTCCTCTCCTATTTTTTTCAAACTGGCAATGCTTTCCAGCATCAGTGTCCGGTAACTTTCCCATTCTGCAACCCAGCCTGCGAGTTCACTTTCTGGTGAACGGTGATCAAACCAGTTCAATTCCTCTTCAAGAACTTTGAGTAACTGTCCTTTTTTGGTATTGAATTTTCTTACAACCAGATCAAGAGCCTGAATTCCATTTGTACCTTCATAAATCGAGGCGATTTTCTGGTCACGTGCATTTTGCTCAAGCGGAAAA
>DTUH01000037.1 GCA_012964265.1 Candidatus Lambdaproteobacteria bacterium | reverse complement strand
TTCTTCCGGAAGGTCTTTGCGAAAAGGCTCAAGAATCGCCAATTCTTCCGGAGAAGGCAAACCACTGGAAGCGAGTTCGGAATTTTCAAAAAAACTGTCGGTACGTCTGTACTGTCCATAAAAGAGATTTTTGTTACTCCACTCAAAATCAAAAGCGTAACCGATTGCTTCCCGGACGTTGCGGTCTTTAAACATCGGACGGCGTAAATTATAAGCAAATCCCTGCATTCCGCGCGGCAGTTCATGCGGAATTTCTGCCCGTACTGTTAACTCCTCATCATAGGTTTTTCCGGAATACATCGAAGCCCACATTTTGGAGTTGTTTTCTTCCCGGAAGTCATATTCTCCTGCTTTGAAGGCTTCCAGTGCAACCGTCGAGTCACGGTAATAATCATAACGCACTGTATCGAAATTGTTGCTGCCTTTGTTTACAGGATGGTCGGCTGCCCAGTAATCTTTGACGCGTTCGTAAGTGATGTATTTTCCCGCCTTAAAATCTTTGATGCGGTACGCTCCGCTTCCCAAAGGAGGATCAAGAGTTGATTTGGAAAAATCTTTGCCTTCCCAATAATGTTTGGGTAATACCGGAAGTTGTCCGGTAATCAAAACCAGTTCGCGGTTGGTGGTGCCTTCACGGAATTGAAATTTTACCCTGCGTCCACCCAAATCTTTAACTTCGACAATATCGCCGTAATACGATTTGTAAAATGGTGCGGCTTTTTCCATTAAAATATTGAAAGTGAAAATCACGTCTTCGACCTTTATCGGCTCGCCGTCATGAAATTTGGCTTTTGGATTGAGGTGGTAAATTACCCAGGTCCTGTCTTCCGGATATTCTATTTCATCGGCAATCAAGCCATATTCGGTAAAAGCCTCATCAGAAGAGCCTGTCGTAAGTGTTTCGTAAATCATCCCCAGTCCGGCTGCGGAAACCCCTTTGGAGATGAAGCTGTTGAAACTGTCATAAGTGCCGATGGAATTCAATCGCACCGAGCCGCCTTTCGGTGCGTTCGGATTTACGTATTCAAAATGGGTGAAGCCGTCCGGATATTTAGCGGAGCCGTTCATCGCAATCGAGGCGGCCTTAATAATATTTGAACCGGCAAAAACCGATGTGCTGCTGCCTGTAATAAGACAAACTGCAAATAAAAGCGAAATTACTTGTGTGGATTTTTTCATGGTTAAGTTTTCTGCTGAGGTTAATCTTAAATAAAGGCGGAATGCCTTTGTTTCTATAACTTAGTAACACATATCTTCTACCAAGGATTCGTTTATCTCAAGACCAAAAAAAAATTCAACTGTTTTTTACTTGGCAGTTTGAAAGCAGCTGAATTTCGATTCATTGCTGTTCTAAGATGAAATTTTCGGGAATCGAACTAATGTGCCCCTTTAAGCGTTCTGGAAATCGCAGCGCTAAAATTTGCTTAAATTCTCTTTGGTAGCCAACTACATTTTCATTGAAACGTAATAGCAAAGTCGTCTCTACGGATTCGCTTGAAAAACTTAGGTAATGAGCTGTTTGAGGAGGCGCAAAACCTTGTATTTCAAGTAGAAATTTCCCGTTTTCACGTTCCTCAAAAACCGATGGCTTATGCTTCCACGTCTCCGGTACAAAGACTTTTATTTGCTGGATTTCTCTGGGAATCGGAAATTTAACCGAGTGATCTTTGTAAAACGGTCGACGTGTCCAGATAAAGAGAGCTAAAACCGCAAGAAAAACGGCTGTTCCAAATGTGAGCTTCCATTTCTGGTTTGTAGAAAATTGGGATACGGGACTATTTTCTGTCCGCGGCGGTTGAAAAACGAAATAATAAAGAGCCAGTAAAGTCAGCCAGACTGCTCCCAGCGACCACACGGCATCACTCAAAAAATGTCCGCCCTGTACAATACGGGCACCGCTCATCAAAATTCCATATGACAAGCCAATTGACAAAGAAGTTAGTGCGAATGTGCGTGAAAGACGCCAAAAAACGATTCCACTGGTTAATGTAAAGGCAATCGAACAATGTCCGCACGGAAACGAATGTCCGCGCCCGGGAATGCCGGGTTTCAGAGCAGGTTTGTATTCCCAGCTTCCGCCGAATTGCACAATTTCACGGGGACGCGGGCGGCCGCTGTGATCTTTAAGCACAACATTAACAAGCAGAAGTGATGCGATAAATGGAGTTAAAGCGCAAATTAAAAAATATGATCGGTGCCTGCTCCAGCGAGGATCAGTACGGTAAAAATACCAGATAATAAAAGCAAGAATTGAGAAGATAATTCCAGGTGTTTCCCCATAATCATAGAGCCAACTCCAGGGAATACTTTTTGCTAAAAACCAGCCATTTTCGGCAGTAAAGAACTGTGCCGAGAATTGACGGTCTAAGCCATGTGCTTCTCCCCAAAGTGTTAAACTCACTAAAACAAGGAGTAACAGACTCATCAGCAATAATCCGCGGATAATAAAAAAGCGTGGTTCAGTCTTTGAGTCAGCTTGAGTTGATGAGAAATTCACGAAATTAGAATAGTTTATGTGTAAAATAATTAGAAATGAAAGTATTTTGAAGCATATAGAGTAAGCTTAACAAACAGTATCAAAATGAGCCAGACAACGTTTTTTGCTGTTCAGTGATAATAATACCTTTTGGTTTGCAGTAAAACAATGTTGTGGTAAAATGTTAGGAATTAAGCTGACCAAAATCTAATGTTTTGCTGGAAGTGACTTTCCTGCGAAATATTGGTGATTTAGATGCAAAATACTTTACCTGCTGAATAAATGTCTATAATGGAAAAACGATCTGTTTCACTGGATGATAAATATACGTTAAGAAAAGGGTATGCTTTTATGACCGGAATACAGTCACTGGTGCGTTTGCCATTGGTGCAGCGTGAACTGGACCAGAAAGCCGGACTCAACACAGCAGGTTACATCAGTGGTTATCGAGGCTCACCGTTGGGTGGTTATGATCAGCAATTGGAACGTAATAAAAAACTGCTGGAAGAACATCACATTAAATTTCAGCCCGGAGTGAATGAGGATTTAGCAGCAACTGCTCTTTGGGGGACGCAGCAGGCGGAGTTAGGCGGTGAAGGAAAATATGATGGGGTTTTTGGAATTTGGTACGGCAAAGGCCCCGGGGTTGATCGTTCCGGTGATGTTCTGCGACACGCTAATTATGCCGGCACTTCAAAGTTCGGCGGCGTGCTGGCTTTGATGGGGGATGATCATACGGCGGAGTCTTCCACAGTTTGCAATCAGAGCGAATTCGCCATGGTGGACGCGCTGATTCCCGTACTGAATCCATCCGGTGTAGAGGAGATTTTTGACTTTGGAATTTTTGGCCTGGCGCTATCGAGATTCAGCGGATGCTGGGTTGGTTTAAAGTGTCTGCATGATACAGTTGAAGCAACCGCATCAATCAATGTTGATGTTGAACGTATCAAGGTGGTAATTCCCAACGATTTTACTTTACCTGAAGATGGTTTAAATATTCGCTTTCCGGACACGCCGCATGCGCAGGACAAAAGAATACACGAGTACAAGGTTGACGCTGCACGAGCGTTTTGCCGGTCAAACAAGCTTGATCGTACAATTTGGCAGGGCGGTATCGCAAAAATAGGTGTTGTAACTGTTGGAAAATCATACCTTGATACTCGGCTTGCTTTTGATGAACTGGGAATAGATGAAACTAAAGCAGAGCGGTTGGGAGTGCGACTTTATAAGGTAGCCATGCCGTGGCCGCTGGAACCGGAAGGAATTCTTGAGTTTGCTCAAGGTGTTGATTTGATTATTGTCGTGGAAGAAAAGCGGGCACTGATTGAACCACAAATCAAGGAACTGCTTTACGGCGCTTCACACCGTCCACAAGTGATTGGTAAAACAGATGAGACCGGAGAACCTCTGTTTCGCACCGCGGGAGCGCTTGATCCCAACCATATTGCCGCAATTATTGCTCGACGAATTTTGACCTTTCGGGTTGATGAAAAGCTAAAAGATCGTTTGCACGAAATGGAAGTCCGTCTGGATTTATCACTTTTGCCTCAGGAATCAATGGTGAGGTTGCCGTATTTTTGTTCCGGATGTCCTCACAATACTTCCACGGTTGTTCCGGAAGGCAGCATTGCAATGGCGGGAATCGGCTGTCATTACATGGTACAGTGGATGGATCGCAATACTCTCGGATTCACACACATGGGCGCTGAGGGGGCAAATTGGGTAGGGCAAGCACCGTTCAGTAAACGCAAACATATATTCCAAAATATAGGAGACGGCACATATTTTCATTCCGGAATCATGGCTATCCGTGCGGCTGTTTCTTCCGGAATAAACATTACCTACAAAATTTTGTTCAATGACGCAGTCGCCATG
>DTUH01000036.1 GCA_012964265.1 Candidatus Lambdaproteobacteria bacterium | reverse complement strand
TAAAGAAGTTCAGGCAAATCCGTGGAAACTTGCTCTTGACCGCTATCCCGTTGGTTGTATCGTCAAAGGTGTTGTGCGCAACGTTACAGATTTTGGTATTTTCATTGGGGTTGATGAAGGCATTGACGGATTGGTTCATGTTTCCGATATTTCATGGAAACAACGACAGTGTAAGCCAACTGAAGTTGCCAACAAAGGTGATGAATTTGAAGTCAAGGTTCTAAACATTGACGTCGATCAGGAACGTCTTTCACTGGGTATCAAACAATTAACTGAAGACCCATGGAAAGATCTTGACGAAAAACATCCGCTTGGAACAGACATAACAGGCACTGTAGTAAATCTGACTGACTTTGGGATTTTTGTTGAGGTTTCAGATGGAGTTGAAGGCTTGGTTCATATTTCAGAAATTGACTCTAAAATACCCAAAAACAAGGTTCACGAAACTTATCCGGTTGGTACTGTGGTAAAAGCAAATATCATCAAGATAGATTTAGAAGAAAGACGTTTGGGTTTGAGTATCTCTGAAGTCATTTCAACTCCAACTCCTGTTTCTTCAGTTCCTGAGATTGATTCTGAAATGGAGGCTGAAACGGCAGCCACTGAAGAAATCAAAGAAGAGGCGGCTGAAGTAGTGGCAGTTACTGAGGAAAACAAAGAAGAGACGGTTGACATAGCGGCCGAAACTGCTGCGGCTGAAGAAGTCAAAAAAGACGCCGCAGATGTGGTAACTGAAACTACTGCTTCTGAAGAAGTCAAAGAAGAGACCGAAGAAGTAAAGCCTGAAACTACTGCTACTGAGGACACTAAAGAGGATAAGTAACAAAAGTATACATTACCCCCTCACACAGGAGCCTGTTCCTCAGGCTCCTGAACATTCCAAATACAAATTCAGCCTGCGGTTACGCAGATTTTGTTTTTACAGAAATTGCCGCTTTAATTCTATTGACTGCTTCCAGAACGGTTGCATTCTCTGGATCGATAAGTAAAGCCTCTCGATAGTAGGAAAGAGCCCCTACCAGGTCACTTTGAAATTCCAACGAAATTCCCTGAAGATATTGATTTTCAGCCGATTGTTCTACTTGACCCTGTTTATTCTGCAATTTTTCCAGACGCTTGAAGGCTTGCCTATAAGCTCCTTCTTCAATCATGCGCATGGCAATACCATCTCCACCCAACAGTTCCACTTCAAGATTTTTTCTGAAAGGCAAAACTAGTTTGCTGTACTCTCTGGCAATTAAATCACTTACTTTTTTTCGTAAAACAATTCCATCCGGAATTAACTTGCTCCTCTTTTGATAGACCCGTTTAATTTGCTGGGATGCTATTATTGTACGTCCCTCGGCATCTAACAAATTGAATAAAACCTGCTGACTGTAACGAAGACTTTGCACTCCTTGCTGCAAAGTTACCTTTGCGTAAATGCGGCATCTTTGTTGATTTTTATTCTTTATTAAATTATTGCAGCGCCTCAAATTAACTAATCTGGTAGATTGTAGACGTTGCACTTCATGATTTTCTATAATCTCATAACTCAGAAAAGCAATCCGGCCTTTAGTCCGAATTCTTGGAATATAATTATAGTTTTTTAACTGCAGAACAATTTCTCCTGTACTGAACGACCCCTCTACTTTCATGAAAGGAAGAGCCGAAAATCGTTCACGTAGTGCATTCTCAAAAATATCGTAAAGCAACTCTCCTTTGTGAGAATTAACTATGATTAAATAATCTACTTTTGCAGCAATATTTTGGGCGGCAACCTGTGGAGAAACCCAAGTTTTCATCGGAACTTTTGTAGAACAGCCAGCAAATATAAGCAACATCAAAACAGCTGTAATTATTTTTTTGTTTATTAAATGACTTTTCATATTCTTTTATTCTGCAGTGAACCCAAGGCCTGAATGGCATTGCTGTTGGATTCATCCAGTTCCAATGCTTCCTCATATAACTGCATTGCAATTCGAGGCTCACCCAGCGCTTCATAGCAAATACCAAGGTTGTACAAATTCGCTGCAGTCTTATCTTCAGGGTTTGAAATTACTTCTTCCAACTTCTCTTTTGCCGATAAGACCTTAGCGTGCATAAGGTAGTTGACCGCAGAATCATCTCCGCCGCTGTCAATCGTCCTTGTCGCCAAAACTGTATAAGGTGCAAACCAGGGAAGGATCATGTTTGAAATCTGTAGAGCGAGACGGTGTGACAAATTAGCTGCGGCATTCGGTACTCCTCTGAGTGCATCATGCTTTAATCCATAAAAAGGCATATTACTGATTTTTTCCTCTATGCTTTGCTCATCTCCGCTGAAGAAAGACAAAATTTTTCCATCAACAGACTGAGAAAAGCTGCTGGGGACAAAACCGCTGCCCATCGAAATCACAGCAACTTCTGAGAAAGTACTCAGTAGTCTAATTTTTCCGGCACTAACCTTAAGCAGTTCTCCAGTCAAATATACAGAGACGGTTCTGGTCTGGTAAGGCTCCGTTATTTTACGATCTACAGAGCTGTCTTCAGTAGTAATCCATTTTTTTCCTGACTTGCGTGTAGTGCGCCGCCTGAAGCTTTTGATACTTTCAAAATGTCCATTCTGAGTCACAACATTTACTGCAAAACTTAGATTCAGTACCGCGTCAATCCCACCGATACTTATTCCACCGACTGGTTTAATTGAATGCAGCTTATCACTAAAAATATCCGAAAATATTTCCAAATCAACAATGTTGTAATCAGAGAAGCGACTTAAATTAGAAATCAAAGATCGCTTGATCAGTTTTTTCAAACCATTTGTCTTAAAATTTTGACGGCTGACTCTCCAGTCTCCTTTGTTATCACGCAGATTTAGCTCGTCATGATGCAAAAGCCTGACATCACCGATTGCAAGAGTTCGGATTGAATTTATTTCAGCAGAAGGAGAAATCGAGGTGCTGAATTGCAGCTTGTTTGTGCAGGAGATTAATCCAAAAATTAATAGCAAAGAAAAAAATTTAATAATTTTCAAACCACTAATCATACTTTTTCAGATAAAATTATTGTTGTAGTGGTAAATGCAGTTTGACGGAATCTTCTGCTAATTGTTTAAGAGAAGATTGCCGGTTATTTTCATTTATAATAACACTGACGACCTGATAACCTCCCGCAAGCCGTTTTGCTGTTCCACTTCCGGAAAAAAATGATTGTGCCTCTTCATCAAGATTCCGGAGTTCCACTCGTGTTATTATTTTTCTCTGCTCTGTACCCTTGTCACCACTCACTTTTACAGAAGTGAAATTTGAAGCTGTAATTGTACTTCTTAACAGTCTGGGATTTTCTGTCAGTTCAATAAAATACAAATTTGTGTAAGACATGACTGATTCCTGTTTCAAGTGCAATTGTTCAAGAACTTCCCTGCTGCTGGAAGATTTTGACGTGCGGCTGTACATAGTTTTTAACTGTACATTCCTTCCACTTTGCTTTGTTCGATTGCTCCAGATGTCTCCAACTATCCAGAGAGAACCCTTGTTGTCAACCAGAGCAGGCAATGACTTTCCGGATTTGATCACAATAATTTCATTACCTTTGATTCCAGATAAACGATTTACTAATGCCTTGAAGAAATATTCTTTCAGCCCCAGAGCATCATTTTCCGCCCTGATGTAATCTTCATGTAGTATAATTCGCTTTAAGGAGGTTTGCAGTGGCGTTATGCTGGATTCAGGCCTCTCATAACGTACTATATTAACGCATGCGGTCGTGGTAAATAGGACTAGAATTAAGGTTGTTGTTTTCAAGTTTATCATTTATGTTTTTGCTGTTTCGGCGACAATTTTGAGAGAAAAATTTAGTTCACTTTTCGGGAGGAACTAATAATGGAGTCAAAACTTTTTACTTGGAGCCTGCTAAAAAAGTATTTCATTTGTCTTCCCTAATTTGAGCCAGAATCCAAATACCTGATAAGATTGAAGACAAGATTTGACACAACACCCTCAGCAATCCGCGATTTGGTTCAATCGGCAGGTGTTGGTATCCGCAAGAGTTCAGCCGGGCCGTACCATAGTGAAGATCGTGTTTGAGTTCACCTCCGTGTAGTCGTTGTAGCCCAGCCGTCCGAGCGGACGCATCCGTCCCACATCCACCAAGCCTTCTTCCGTGATCAGGTCATCTTCGATGTGGATACCAATGACCTCCCCAAATACCACCACATAGCGATCCTCGTTCCCCCAGTGCGGCAGGTCAACGCTTTTGACATGCTTACACTCGAGGTGTACCGGGGCTTTCGCAACCCAGGGCACATCCACCAACCGCCCCTGCTGTGAAGTCAATCCTGCCAAATCCAGTTCGTTGACATCCTTGGGCACTGAAGCAGAGGTCTGGTTCATCTGTTCGCGGTTTTCCCACGTCAC
>DTUH01000035.1 GCA_012964265.1 Candidatus Lambdaproteobacteria bacterium | reverse complement strand
CAATGTTTGGACAATTTGCTTCTTCACAAACGGTGCTCAGGTTCAGATTTGCTGCACGTTTTTTGATCCAGGAATAACGCTCGCCCCCCGGAAATGAAACTTTCAGCCACGGAGGCTTTTTTGGTGATAAATTAGTTGTTGTAATAGACACGCAAGTTTTTGATGATGCTTTGAAAAATAGTTTAAAATCGTCATTTCTGTTGACCATTTTGTCACAACTGCAAATACTTCACAATTCAAAACGATTCATACGAAAGTTGTGTTTTAGTGTAGGTGTGAGTTGAATTGCTCAGACTCTTAACAATTTCACAAAGAGGCAAGGGGTACTTCATAATTGCGCAAAACATTTTTCTGAATTGCTTCATTCAGCACTACATTGACATATTACTATTAACACTTGATATTTCGATTAAAGAGGGTGTATGTTCGGGGCTAATTTTGATTCTGATTTACTTGAGTAATGTAGGAAATAAAATGAGACCGTTGGAGCAGATTTCAGGTAAAATCATCTTGATAAGTGGTGAAAAGGTGATGTTGGATCGGGACTTGGCAGAGTTGTATGGCGTGGAAACAAAACGACTCAAAGAATCCGTTCGCAGAAATATTGAGAGGTTCCCCATCTGATTTCATGTTTGAAATGACTATGAGGATTTAATCAATTGGAGGTACCAATTTGGCACCTCCAATTCTTTGAAAATGGGTTTGAGATATAAACCGATGGTCTTCACAGAACAAGGCGTGGCGATGCTCTAGTCAGTTTTGAGAAGCAAGAATGCTATCGAGGTCAACATTTTGATAATGCGGGCTTTTGTGCGGATGTGGGAACTTTTGTATTCAGATAAGAGTCTGGCATTAAAGGTTGAAAAAATAGAACAAGAGATGAAAACACAGGGTGAATCATTACAGAAAGTTATTCAAATTGTAAATCAACTGTTGAAACAACCGAAACCGATGTCGAGAAAAATCGGCTTTAGAATTGATGAGAAATAACTCCCAATCAAGTTGTTGTATTTTCCAGAAAGTCCTATTCAAATGAAGCACTGGTACATGCGATACACCGCGTTGAGGGTGACGCCGGACTTAGCGTACTTGCCACTTAATAAATATTTTCCAGCCCGACTTCTTTTAACAGGTTGATTTCAATTTCGAGCATTTCACGGGCTTCTTCTGCGGAACGCTCGTGATCCCATCCCGCCAGATGCGCACATCCGTGTGCAAGCAGACGAATGAGTTCTGTTTCAAAATCCCAACCGTTTTCAGCAGCTTGCTGTCGAACACGCTCCGCAGACACCACTAAATCTCCAACCAACTCCACATCATTCGCGTCACTCAATTTTGGTTCATCTATTTCAGAATTATTCTCGGAATAGGGCCATGAAAGGATATCAGTAGGGCAGTCTTTGCCGCGGAATTTCTGATTTAAATTTTGGATTTCCTCATCATCGGTGAGGTACAGAGAAATGCCTCGCTCACTTTCAAACAAGCTCAATAGAAAAACTTTTAATATTTCCAGGAGCCGATTTTCGTTAATCAAAGCCTTCCAGTTTTCATCGAAGCGAACTTCAATCATGAGACAGTTTTTTCAAAGGCAAAAACGCGCAAATGAGCACTGCGGCTGCGGGGATTATCAGCGACTTCTTTTTTTGAGGCATTTACCGGTCGTCTTGTGAGGACTCGTCCCAATGATTTTTTGCCGCAAATACAGTAGGGAAGATCAGTAGGGCAAACACAGGGGTTTTCCCATTTTCTGAATTGCTGCTTAACGATGCGGTCCTCGAGAGAATGGAATGAGATGACGGCCAAACGTCCACCCGATTTTATTCGCAATGGGGCTTGCTTTAACAAATCTTCCAGTTCCTGTAATTCATTGTTTACGGCAATTCTTAAGGCCTGAAAAGTTAGAGTTGCCGGATTAAGCCCTTTCTTTTGTAGTTTTCTGGGAATGCTGCTGCTTATCAGTTCAGTAAGTTCAGTAGTGCTTTCAAGTGGTTTTATGTGTCTGCTTGCCAGGATCTTTCCAACGATTTTTCTGGCAAACCGTTCTTCACCATAATTACGCAAGATGCTGATTAATTCTTGTTCACCGGCATTGTTGAGCAAATTTGCCGCAGTGATCTGCTGATGATCCGGATCCATCCTCATGTCCAGTGGTCCTTCCTGCATAAAAGAAAACCCCCTCTCCGGGCGTGCAAGCTGCTCGGATGAAAGTCCGATGTCCGCCACAATATAATCGAAAAGAGGTTCTCCTAACTTACTGAAAATAGAGGGAAGATCAGAAAAATTTGCCTGGTTTAACCGAGTTTGTGCCGTGTATCTTTGCAGACACTCGGTAGATGCTTTTACTGCAAATCCGTCCCTGTCAATTCCAAAAAGCGTTGCTTCCGGGAATTTTTCTAACAAACGTTTGCTGTGTCCACCGCCGCCAAGTGTGCAGTCCAAAATTGCCTGAGTTGCTTCAGGTGCAAAATCGACTACTTCTTCCAATAAAACAGAAACATGTTCAAATTGCGTTTTCATTTGAAGCGAAACATTGTTTTTGACGCAGAATGATAGGGGTAACTTTCACGGAAAGTAATGTTGTCGGTGCGGAGTAAATTCTGAAAAAGTATGTGCGGATTGAGAGCTTCTTTTTGTGCAAAAATCATTTTCAGCAAAGTGGTTGCAAGGTCTTTCGGAAAATCCCCTCGCACTACTAAAACTGGATTCCATGCTACTCCTGCCTTTGCTTCAGATTGATATGAAAAAGTATTGGCAGGAAGTTTTTTAGGCCTTAACCAGGGGTACTGAAAATTCAAAGACCGGATCAATCGTCGGTCCAATGCTAAAAGGCGAATTCCGGCAAATTGCTCAAGCCAATTGTTGATTTCCTTCAAAGGTACCGGACCGGTAACCGCCAAAACTTCTTCTGAAAAACCATCCTTGAAATCCGGAATGCTGCTGCTGTTGAACCAGTTTAATTTGGTTTGTGGCGCTAACTTCTTCCAGACTTGTGCAAAATACAGCGAATTATCATGAACGAGTAAAGTCTGAGTACTTTCGAGAGAAAGAAACTGACCTGGTACAGTGCCCAAAATGTACAACCAATTTTCCCAGAGTACTGTCAACACACGCAAACCAGGATGATTACTCAACTTTTCATGCGCGGTTTTTGCGTCAATGATTGCGAGTGGAACCCTGTTATTTGTTAGTTGTGTAAGACGGTTTTCTGGTGAAATTTCCGTACGTGATATTATCTCCATTTTGCGGTTTTTCCTGGACGCAGTCCACAGACGAGACAATTCAGTCGCAAAAATATGTGAACCTGTACCTTGTGAGCCGGTCAGGATTATATTTTGTGGTTTACTCCATAAAGTTCCTGTAAAAGAGTAAATCCACACCAGTATAAATATTTTTATAACAACTGTCTTCATCGGATCTGGTTATTTACTTTTGGCATTCCGGACAAAAAAATGTACTCCTTTGCTGTTGGACTATGCGTTTAATTGGTACACCGCATTCTGTGCAGGGTTTCTCCTTTTTGTCATAAACTTTCAGGAATTGTTGGAATGTCCCCGTTTTATCATCAACTCTGCGGAAATCTGAAATAGTAGTTCCATTGTTTTTTATCGCCTCTTTCAGAATAAATTTTGTATATTTTATGAGCATTGACCATTCTTTTTTCTTGATGCTTCCGGCACTGCGCTGCGGATGAATCCTTGCATGGAATAAAATTTCTGAAACATATATATTACCAAGTCCGGCAACTATTTTTTGATCCAGCAGTACGGATTTAATCTCTCTCTTGGAGGATGCAAGACGTTTACTGAAAAAACTTGGATTTATAGCATTTGAAAGAGGTTCAATTCCCAGTTTTAGTAGGGACTTTGAATCATCCAAATCATCATATACTTCCAGAGTACCAAAGCAGCGAATATCATCAAAAATCATCAGTCGTCCACTTTTTAAATGAAACCAGATTCGGTTATATTTTGTCGGTTCCGGAAGAGGATCACTGACGATGAATTTTCCAGTCATGCGTAAATGAGCGACTAAATATCTTTTTGGTTCTAAATGGAATATTAAATATTTGGCCCGCCGTGTAACATCCAAGAATTTCCTGCCGCTCAACTGTTCCTGAAACGCATCAAGGTCTCCCTGCACTATAGGATTGCTGCGGAATATTTCTACAGACGTAATTGTATCTCCGCAAATTTCTTCACGCAGTTCTCTAACAACAGTTTCGACTTCAGGCAGTTCCGGCATTTTGATCTTTTTCAAGTATGAGTGGTTTGACTTTCCGAAAGATATTCTAGCCGAGTCAGATTCGACTCTCAACCACTTTCGACAGACGAGTCGTTTTAAAGAGGTTTTGCCATGACATTAACTAAATCCTAAATCCTGCAATCAGGTGACTAACAAACAT